>JBDSPX010000368.1:0-10911 GCA_039930065.1 Dokdonella sp. | reverse complement strand
CGAGGAATGTTACGACGCTGACGTCAACCGACGTTACGACACCCGCGGCAATAACGCAGGAGGTACGGTCCTCGGCGCAATCGTTGGCGGCGCGCTCGGCAATCAGGTCGGCAAAGGTGACGGCCGCAAGGCAGCGACGATCGCCGGTGCACTGATCGGCGGTTCCATCGGCAATGATCAGGCTCGCCGCGACGATCGGTACTATACCGATTCCGAGACGCGTTGCCGGACGATCAGTGAGCGCTCCAGCGAACGCCGAATCATTGGCTATGACGTGCAGTATCGTTATCGGGGTGATGTTTATATCTCCCAGCTTGACTACGATCCGGGCGAACGCATGCGCGTTCGAGTCAATGTGACACCTGCCGAATAGACGTCTGAATCTCTAGTATTGCTAGAAGGCCGCAGTCTGCGGCCTTGTCATTTGCAGGCTTGGATCCTGGTCTGTTGCGCTGCGGCAAAAATAACAGTAACGTCGACATCCTGATGAGCAACCTTTTAGCCAACGCCGATATCCTGACCAGTGCCCGTATGGCCGCTGGCATGACTTCGCGTGCGCGTCGACCGATACCTTTCAATTCGGCCGGTTAAGTCGCGTACTTCATGTTTTTCGACCCAAACCCGGCCATCGCGCCGGGTTTTTTATTGCCATGGATGGCATGTATGTCTGAAATGCAGGAGCACTTTCAGACAATTGCCATGGATGGCATGACTGTCTGAAATGCAGGAGCACTTTCAGACAATTGCCATGGATGGCATGACTGTCTGAAATACAGGAGCACTACTTACAATTTTTGCAGGGGATACCGTGAACACCAGACATTTCTTGAGTACACAGGATTGGAGCCGAGGCGAGCTGGATGCGCTGCTCGATCGAGCGCGGGAGTTCCAGCATTCCAAGTTGGGCGATCAGTTGCAAGGCAAATCCATCGCCCTTCTTTTCTTCAATCCCTCAATGCGTACGCGAACGAGTTTCGAGCTTGGCGCGCACCAGCTCAGTGGGAAGGCCATCGTGCTCGCGCCTGGAAAAGACGCTTGGCCGATTGAGTTCGAGGTCGGCACGGTCATGGATGGCGAAACCGAAGAGCACATCGCCGAGGTCGCGCGCGTACTCAGTCGCTACGTCGATCTGATCGGCGTGCGCGCCTTTCCGAAGTTCCAGGATTGGTCGGTGGATCGCGAGGATCGCGTAATCCATGCATTTGCAAAGTACTCGACGGTGCCCGTGATCAACATGGAAACGATCACTCATCCATGTCAGGAGCTGGCCCACATCATGGCCTTGCAGCAGCACCTTGGACTCGAACTCAAGCGGCGAAAATACGTGTTGACCTGGACCTACCATCCGAAGCCGTTGAACACGGCAGTTGCCAATTCCGCCCTGCAAATCGCCACGCGCTACGGCATGGATGTGACCCTGTTGTGCCCGAGCGAGGAATACCTGCTCGATTCGCGCTACATGGAATTCGCCCGCCAGAATGTTGCCGAAAACGGCGGCAGCCTGACTATCAGTCACGACATCGAAAGCGCGTATCGCGATGCTGATGTCGTCTATGCGAAGAGCTGGGGTGCAATTCCGTATTTCGGTCGCTGGGATCAGGAGAAACCGATCCGCGATGCGTATCAGCACTTTATCGTTGATGAAGCCAAGATGGCGCTGACGAACAATGGTCTATTCAGTCATTGCCTGCCCCTTCGGCGCAACGTCAAGGCTACCGACGCGGTAATGGATTCACCTGCCTGCATCGCGATCGACGAGGCCGAGAATCGTCTGCATGTGCAGAAGGCGATCATGGCCGCGCTTGTTGCGCGGCCGGGAATCGGGAATGGGGAATAGAGAATGGTTTGAAGCCGGTTCTCCGCAGTCCGAACTTTCTAGCGATAGCCAACAGGAACTCCGATGTCTTCTGCTTCTTCGATTCCCGATTCCCGATTCCCCATTCCCGCCTCCGGAGAACGCAAGGACGTAGTACTTGCGTTCTCCGGAGGCCTGGACACCAGCTTCTGCATTCCGTACCTGCAGGAGCGCGGCTATGCCGTGCATACGGTATTTGCCGATACCGGTGGCGTTGATGACGAGGAGCGCGCGTTCATCGAAGCGCGTGCGGCCGAGCTTGGCGCGGCAAGTCATGTCACTGTCGATGGCGGGCCGGCAATCTGGAGCGGTTTCGTCAAACCGTTTGTACAGGCGGGTGAGGGCTATCAGGGCCAGTATCCGTTGCTCGTGTCGGATCGTTATCTGATTGTTGACGCAGCACTGCAACGCGCGAAAGAGCTCGGAACGCGTCTGATCGCTCACGGCTGTACTGGTATGGGCAATGATCAGGTGCGTTTCGATCTGACCGTCAAAGCACTCGGCGACTACGAGATCATTGCGCCGATTCGCGAAATACAGAAAGAGCACAAGGAAGTCCGTGCCTATGAACAGCGATATCTGGAGCAGCGCGGTTTCGAAGTTCGCGCCAAGCAAAAAGCCTATACGATCAACGAAAACCTGCTTGGCCTGACCATGTCTGGCGGCGAGATCGATCGTTGGGAGGCGCCTGGCGAGGGCGCACGTGGCTGGTGCGCGCCACGTTCGGAATGGCCAACCAGTGCGATGAGGGTGAAGCTCAGCTTCCACCATGGCGAAGCCATCAAGCTTGACGACGTGACGTTGCCTGGACATCTGCTTCTTGCAAAACTCAATCAACTTTTCGCTCCCTACGGCGTCGGTCGCGGCATCTACACCGGTGACACCACGATCGGCCTCAAGGGTCGCATCATCTACGAAGCGCCGGGACTGATTGCCCTGCTGGCCGCGCATCGCGCGCTCGAAGAAGCCGTGCTGTCGAAAGCGCAAAACCGCTTCAAGCCAGCGGTGGCAAAACAATGGGTTGAGCTCGTCTACGAGGGATTCTTCCACGATCCGCTCAAGGCTGATCTCGAAGCGTTTCTCGAATCGAGCCAGCGCTGCGTCAATGGCGAAGTTACCCTTGAGACACGCGGCGGGACGGTGCATGCGGTTGCGATCAAGTCTCCACATATTCTCAATGCCAAGGGCGCAACATATGCGCAATCCGCCGATTGGGGTGTCGCCGAAGCCGAGGGCTTTATTCGCCTGTACGGCATGAGTTCGACGTTGTGGGCAGAAGTGAATCGGGAGCAGGGCGCATGAGCGATTTGCTGACCGCAACGCTCGATCATCTGCGCGCTCTGGTCGCATTCGATACGCGCAATCCTCCGCGCATGATCGACACGGGCGGCATTTTCGACTATCTGCACAGGAATCTGCCGGGTTTCGAAATTGATGTGAGCGATCATGGCGCGGGTGCCGTCAGCCTGTATGCAAGGCGTGGAAAACCGAAAATACTGTTCAACGTGCATCTTGATACGGTTCCGGATTCCCCGAACTGGTCGGCGAATCCGTTTGAGTTGCGCGTCGGCGAAGATCGTGCAATTGGTCTCGGTGCCTGCGACATCAAGGGCGCGGCCGCCGCGTTGATTGCTGCAGCGAATGCCACGCGAGGGGATGCGGCGTTCCTGTTTTCCTCGGATGAAGAAGCCAATGATCCGCGCTGCATCGCTGCGTTTCTTGCGCGCGGCATTCCTTACGAGGCGGTGCTTGTCGCCGAACCGACGCAGGCAGAAGCCGTGCTTGCGCATCGTGGTATCAGTTCAGTGCTCATGCGTTTCGCCGGAACGGCCGGCCATGCGTCCGCACGGCAGTCAGCTGCTGACAGCGCCTTGCATCAGGCGATCCGCTGGGGAAATCAGGCGCTTGCCCATGTCGACGCCTGTGCTCACGAACGATTCGGTGGACTGACCGGACTGCGGTTCAATGTTGGTCGAATTGACGGCGGCATCAAGGCCAACGTGATCGCCCCTGCGGCTGAATTACGTTTTGGCTTCCGACCGCTGCCTTCTACGGATGTCGACGGTTTGCTGCAAAATTTCCGTGATTTCGCGGATCCGCACGCTGCCGAATTCAGCGAGACCTTCCGCGGCCCGAGCCTGCCATCGGGAGCGATTGCCGATGCCGAATCGCGCCGACTTGCGGCACGCGACGTCGCCGACGAATACGATCTGCCGATTGGCAACGCAGTCGACTTCTGGACCGAGGCGTCGCTGTTCTCGCAGGCCGGTTACACCGCACTCGTTTATGGCCCAGGTGATATTGCTCAAGCCCATGCGGCCGATGAGTGGGTCGCTCTCGATCAACTGAAAGCGTATGTCGCGTCCGTGTGCAGGATCATCCATGAATAGCGCCACTCGCCAAACCCGCCAGACCATCGTGCGCCTGCTTTCAAGCATGGCCAGCGCGAAAGAGATCTCGCAATACCTCAAGCGCTTCTCGCAGATTGATGCCAAGCGCTTCGCCGTGGTCAAGGTCGGTGGCGCCGTGTTGCGTGATGATCTTGATGCCTTGACCTCATCACTGGCGTTTTTGCAGGAGGTGGGCCTCACGCCCATCGTCGTGCATGGCGCTGGACCGCAACTCGATGCAGAACTGGCGGCGGCCGGCATCGAGAAACGCACAATCAACGGCTTGCGCGTGACCTCGCCCGAGGCGCTCGCGATCGTGCGTCGCGTATTCCAGGCGCAGAACCTCAAACTCGTGGAAGCGTTGCAGGAGAGCGACACCCGCGCGACTTCGATCACTGCCGGTGTATTCGAGGCAGACTATCTCGATCGCGATTCGCTCGGCCTGGTTGGTCAGGTGCAGCGCGTCAATCTCGCGCCGATTGAAGCGAGTCTGCATGCCGGCTCGATTCCGGTCATCGCGAGCATGGGCGAAACAATCGGCGGGCAGATTCTCAACATCAATGCCGATTTCGCCGCGAATGAATTGGTGCAGGTTTTGCAGCCGTACAAAATCATCTTTCTGACCGGCACGGGCGGTCTGCTTGATGGCGATGGCCGCGTCATCGACTCGATCAATCTGTCGACCGAGTACGAACACCTGATCGCGCAATCGTGGCTGCATTCGGGCATGCGCGTGAAGATCGAGCAGATCAAGAACCTGCTCGATCGCTTGCCGTTGACGTCGTCGGTGTCGATCACCCAACCCGCTGAACTGGCCAAGGAATTGTTCACCCACAAAGGCTCGGGAACGCTGATCCGTCGCGGCGAAAAGGTGCTTCGCGTCAACGCATGGGATCAACTGGATCTAGTCCGCCTGCGCGAACTGATCGAATCGAGTTTCTCGCGTACGCTGGTCGATGACTACTTCGAGCGCACGCCGTTGTTTCGTGCCTATGTCAGCGAGAACTATCGTGCCGCGTTGATCTTGCTCGACGAAGCTGGCTTCACCTATCTCGACAAGTTCGCCGTGCTCGATGATGCGCAGGGTGAGGGCCTCGGTCGCGCGGTCTGGCAGGTCATGCGCGAAGAAAACCCACAGCTGTTCTGGCGTTCGCGGCATGGCAATCCGGTCAATCCGTTCTATTACTCCGAGTCGGATGGTTGCATCAAGATGCAACAGTGGAAAGTGTTCTGGTACGGCATTGAGGGATTTGACGATATCGAAACGTGTGTGGACCACTGCCGTTCGCGACCGCCGACGCTGCTCGCTCGCCAGGAGCAAACCGCATGACGAGGAAGTCGATAGGAATCGTCGGTGCGCGTGGCCATACCGGAGCCGAACTCATCCGCCTTGTGGCTGCGCATGAAGGCCTTGAACTCGCTTTTGTTTCATCGCGCGAATTGCAAGGCCAGCGCGTGGCAGATCACGTTGATGGCTTTCTCGGCGAGCTTCGCTATGAATCGCTTGACGCAGACGCCGTCGCCGCGCGATTGGCCGATGCGGTTGTGCTTGCGTTGCCCAACGCTGCAGCCGCGCCGTATGTGCAAGCCATCGACGAGTATGCCCGCAACACCGTCATCGTCGATCTTTCGGCCGACTACCGCTTCGAGCCATCCTGGTATTACGGGTTGCCCGAGTTGACGCGCGCGCGCTACGCAGGCGAGCGGCGAATCAGCAATCCTGGCTGCTACGCCACGGCGATGCAGCTCGCGATTTCGCCGTTGACCGACGTGCTGGCAGGGCCGCCGCAGTGTTTTGGTGTTTCAGGCTATTCCGGTGCCGGGACGACGCCATCGGACAAGAATGATGCGGACAAGCTACGCGACAACCTGATGCCCTACGCACTCGTTGGCCATATGCATGAGCGAGAAGTATCGCGCCATCTTGGAATCCCGGTCGAATTCATGCCGCACGTCGCGCCGCATTTCCGTGGCATCACGATGACGGTCAACCTGTGGTTGCAGCAACCCATGACGCGTGAGGAAATCATTGCGCGCTACGTGAAGTTCTACGCAAGCGAACCACTGATCGATATTGTCGACGAAGCGCCTTGGGTCAGCCGGATTGCCGGTCAGCATCATGCCGAGATTGGCGGATTCGCCGTGGCGCCGGGCGGCAAGCGGGTGGTTGTCGTCGCGACCCTCGACAACTTGCTCAAGGGCGCCGCGACGCAAGCGATGCAGAACCTCAACCTTGCGCTCGGTTTCGAGGAGTTGGACAGTATTCCAAAAACGCGATTCTCCAAGGCGGTGACATGAGCGATCTACTCTGGCAAAAATCGGGTGTTGAAACCGATCCACGCATCATGCGATTTCTCGCCGGTGACGACGTCGTGCTCGATCGCGAATTCTTTCTGTTTGATATCGAGGCGAGCAAGGCGCATGTCGAAGGCCTCGAACAAATCGGCATCGTCAATGCGCAGGAGTCGACTGATCTTCTGCGTGAACTCGATCAGCTCGGCAATGATTTTCGCAGCGGGAATTTCGTGCTCGATGAGCGCTTCGAAGACGGTCATTCGGCGATCGAGGCGCGTCTGATCGAGCGTCTCGGCGATGCCGGTCGCAAGGTGCACAGTGGTCGTAGTCGTAATGATCAGGTACTTGTAGCGAGTCGACTCTGGCTCAAATCAAAACTGCTTGAACTGACGTCCATTTGTGCGGCAGTGGCCAATGTCTGCATCTTTCGCGCCGAGCACAATGTGCTGCCAATGCCCGGCTACACGCACCTGCAGCGTGCGGTCGTCTCATCGACGGCAATGTGGTTTGCGGCGTTCGCGGAAGCGTTCATCGACAATGCATGGCGCGCACGCCAGACACTGGCTCTGATCGATGCCAATCCGCTCGGCACGGCGGCGGGCTATGGAGTCAACTTGCGCCTTCATCGCGAGCATACGACGCGCAAGCTTGGGTTCGCGCGCATGCAGATCAGCCCTATCTACGCGCAGCTCTCACGCGGCAAGTTCGAGATGGCGGCGCTCGAAGCGCTCGCTGCGGCAGTACTTGATCTGCGCCGCCTGGCATGGGATTTATCGCTGTTCACAACTTCCGAATTCGGATTCGTGAAGCTTCCCGCGCAGTACACGACCGGCAGTTCGATCATGCCGAACAAGCGTAATCCCGATGTCATCGAATTGATGCGCGCAAGTTACGCAAGTGTCGCCTCAGCGCGCACGGAAATCGAGCAACTGTTGTCGTTACCATCCGGCTATCAGCGCGATCTGCAAGCGAGCAAAGGCGCGATCTTTCACGGGTTTCATCGTGGTCTCGATGCGCTGGCCTTGCTGCCCGATCTGTTGGCAAAAATCGAGTGGGACGAAGCCCCGATGCGCGCGGCAATCGAGCCGTCGATGTATGCGACCGACGTCGCCATCGAAGCGGCAATTGCGGGCGTTCCGTTCCGTGATGCCTATCGCGCGGCCGCGGAATCGGCGAGCGAGGCAGGACAGGGACGCACGCCCGAAACGAGCCTCTCGGCACGCGTGTCACCGGGATCCGGTTCCGATCTTCGTCTCGATGACTTGCGCAAGCGTCTTGCGGACTTGCCATGATTACGCCGACGGCCAGAATGGGTTCCAGCAGCGGCTCTGATGCCTGCATCCGGCGGGGCTCATGCTGATGCACGGCATCGAATCGCCAGCCGCGGTCAGTCGATTCGTCGAACAGGATTTGCCGGTCTGGCGTCGCGCAGTCCTCAAGGTGGGCAGCAGTCTGCTCGCGGAGGAAGGTGTGGGTCTGAGTTCTCGTCACGCACTTGCGCTCGCACAATTTGTTTCGGCGAGCATGGCAGCGGGACGCGAGGTCGTCATCGTTTCTTCAGGCGCCGTGGCCGCGGGTCGCGCTTTGCTTCCGAAGCAATCGCTAGCCGGAGCGGCCATGGCGGCGCGTCAGGCGCTGGCCGCGCTCGGTCAAGCGCAGATGATCGCGCTGTGGCAACGCTTCTTTGATCGACCGATCGCCCAGGTCCTGCTGACTCACGATGATTTGCGCAATCGTCGGCGTTATCTCAACGCAAGAGCGACCCTGATCGAATTGTTGAGGCTCGGTGCCTTGCCCGTGATCAACGAAAACGACACCGTGTCGGTTGACGAATTGAAGCTCGGCGACAACGATAATCTCGCTGCGATTGTCGCGGCCCTGGTTGATGCCGACGTACTTCTGATCGCAACCGATATCGATGGCCTGTACACGGCCAATCCTCGCGTCGATGCGAATGCGCAGCCCGTCAACGAGCTGCACGGCATCAGTGCCGAATCGCTGGCCATGGCCGGCAGTGCCGGCAGCGCGGTCGGTACCGGTGGCATGCGCACCAAGCTTGAGGCAGCTGCACGTGCAGCTGGTGCCGGCATCGATACGCTCTTGTTCAACGGAACCGACGCCGACGCGATCCGCTTGCTTGAGCGGGGTCGTTTTCGCGGGACGCGTTTACGTGCCGGACAGAGCCGGCTGGCCGCGCGCAAACACTGGTTGCAACAAGTGCCGTTGGCAAGTGGGGCGCTCGTCGTCGATGCGGGCGCGGCGATGGCCCTGGCCGAAAAAGGCGCGTCGTTGTTGCCCGGCGGTATCGTCGTGGTTGAGGGTGAATTTGCGCGTGGCGACATGGTCGGCATCGTCGTTCGGGATTCCAAGGGTGAGCGATCCATCGCACGTGGCCTGAGCCAATATTCGGCAAGCGATATCCGCCGCATCGCACACCGTCATTCGCGCGAAATCGATGAAATACTCGGCTACAACTATGGCGGCAACATCGTCCACCGCGACGACCTGGTGATAGCCTGAGCCCATGACCATTGAACTTCGAACCGCTGCACTGGCATGCCGTGACGCCGGCGTGGCAATGGCCGGCCTCTCGGCCATTCGCAAGCGCGATCTGCTGATCGCAATGGCCGAACGAATTGAAGCCCATGTGGCGTTGATCCTTGCGGCCAACGAACTCGACATGGCCCAGGCGGCATACCGTGGTATCGGCTTGGCCATGCTCGATCGTCTGCGTCTAGACGCCGAACGCATCGCCGCAATGACGCGCAGCCTGCGAGAAGTGGCCGATTTGCCTGATCCGGTCGGTCAGGTGACGCGCCGCGAGACTCGCCCCAACGGCGTGGTTGTCGAGCGTGTGCGCGTGCCGCTTGGAGTCATCGCGATGATCTACGAAGCGCGTCCGAATGTGACGGTCGATGCGGCCGCGCTGTGTCTCAAGGCCGGCAATGGCGTGATCCTGCGCGGCGGCTCGGAGGCGATCCATTCCAATCGCGCGCTGGCCGGTTTGCTCAGGCAATCGCTGGTCGACGCGGGCGTGCCTTCCGCTGCGATGACCCTGATCGAGGATTTGCGCCGAGAGACAATGGTCGAATTGCTGCAGTTGACCGACATCGTCGACCTGGCGATTCCGCGCGGCGGCGAAGGCCTGATCCGTTTTGTCGCCGAGCATGCACGTGTCCCCGTGATCAAGCATTACAAAGGTGTCTGTCATCTGTATGTCGACAAGGCAGCCGATCTAACGCTCGCGCTGAATGTGTTGATTGATGGAAAGGTCAGTCGGCCAAGTGCATGCAATGCACTGGAGACCTTGCTTGTCCATCGGGATGTTGCCGAGACTTTCTTGCCGCGCGCAGCACGCGCAATGGAGCATCACAAGGTCGAGATGCGTGGCTGCGAGCGCACACGGGCTTGGATTCCCGCCGCGACGGCAGCGAGTGATGAAGACTATGCCGCGGAATTTCTCGATCTGATTATCGCGATCCGCGTTGTCGATAATCTGGAAGCGGCCATTGCGCATATCCGCAAGTACAGCTCGGATCACACCGAAGTCATCGCAACAGCGGATTCAGTGGCGGCACAAACCTTTGTTTCGGCGCTGCGTTCGGCCGTCGTCATGATCAACGCATCCTCCCGTTTCAGCGATGGCGGCGAACTTGGACTCGGTGCAGAGATTGGCATTTCAACCACGCGCCTGCACGCTTATGGACCGATGGGGATCGAGGCGCTGACCATCGAACGCTATGTGCTGCGAGGGGATGGCCAGGTTCGTCATGGCCTCAGCGAAGCCAATTCTGCCGACTGATTCATCGGAGCAACGGTCGATTGCGCTAGGCTTGTGCCGCCGCACGCCGCGTGTGGCCTCATGCAACCCTCAGACTGCCACGCAATGACCTCAGTCCTGGACCTGGACAAGCACACCCGATTGCTGATCGTCGTTCCGCATCCCGACGACGAGACGCTGGCGACGGGAGGATTGATCCAGGCGGCGCTCGCGGTCGGCGCATCATTGCGAGTAGTCATTGTCACCGATGGCGACAACAATCCATGGCCACAACGCTGGGTCGAGAAACGTTGGCACATTGATGCCCAGGCACGCACCCGTTGGGGTACGCGTCGTCGGCATGAGGCGGCAGCTGCACTCGCACGGCTCGGCGTGGCGGAAGACGACGTTCGTCACTACGGCTGGCCCGATCAGGGGCTGACCGGTCTGCTGATGTGCGATGCGCAACGCGAGGATGAATTGCTTGTCGAAATCGTGGATTTCGCACCAACCCTG
The DNA here is from genome assembly GCA_039930065.1 of Dokdonella sp. GTDB lineage: Bacteria > Pseudomonadota > Gammaproteobacteria > Xanthomonadales > Rhodanobacteraceae > Dokdonella. The sequence continues at coordinate 95 of JBDSPX010000368.1, read as the reverse complement.
GTCGCCGCACCATCATTGGCCGATCGCCATCCCGATCACAGTGCCTTGCGCGTGATGCTCGAACTCGCGCTGGCAAGAACGGTATTTGACGCGTG
>JBDSPX010000367.1:0-3787 GCA_039930065.1 Dokdonella sp. | reverse complement strand
GTGGGTTGACTGCAAACCCAGCGCATGGCGCGCCGTCTGCACGATGCTTTCACCGAGCGATCCGCTCCATGGCAGGGCGGCAATCTTCTGCAGCGCCCTGCACGCATCGCAATCTGCGGATCGCCGGCTTGCGCATGCATCCTCCGCCATGAGCGCTTCTCGCGCCCAGTTTCGCCAGGTGTTCGCGACGTAAGGCGTCCAGCGTGCGTTGGCAATCCGTTGCAGTGCGATCGGTGACGGACAGGATGTGAAAATCAGGGTGGACATGGTGTCTCCAGTGCTGTGTGCCTGATCGACAGCATGCCCGGCGGCGAAGCGACTGCCGCGCGGCTGGTTCACGGCGCAAGTGAGAACTGCGTCACGTGAATTCGTCGCAACCGACCGCTCAATTGAACGCGCTACCCCAGCGCCTTGTTGAAAGCTTCGCTGGTCAGCTCCCCCCTTGATTCGGGGTTCGACGACGCAGCTCAGCGGGCGTGAATGCTGAGGCGCCTGATGCTACGGCGCCTTGCAGTTGATTCATAAACCGCTGCAGTACAACCACTGGTGCGGCCACCAGCGACTCGTGGACAGGACGCAGAGCCCCTGCAAGTCCTCGAATAGAGTGAATCCCGATTCCCGATTCCCGATTCCCGAATCAAATCGAGTAATACATCTGATATTCGATCGGGTGCGTGGCGGCGCGAAAGCGCGTGACTTCCTGCATTTTCAGATCGATGTAGGCGTCGATGAAATCGTCGGAGAACACGCCGCCGGCGTTGAGGAAGCCGCGATCCTTGTCCAGCGCTTCGAGCGCTCGGTCGAGGCTTGAGCACACCTGTGGAATGTTCTTTTCTTCCTCCGGCGGCAGATCGTAGAGATCCTTGTCCGATGGTGCGCCGGGATCGATCTTGTTGAGAATGCCGTCGAGGCCGGCCATGAGCAGGGCGGAGAAAGTCAGGTAACCGCTGTTGACCGGATCGGGGAAACGGATCTCGATGCGTCGACCTTTGGCATTGTTGACAAATGGAATCCGGCAGCTGGCCGATCGGTTGCGCGCGGAATAGGCGAGCATGACCGGTGCTTCAAAGCCCGGTACCAGACGCTTGTAGCTGTTCGTCGACGAGTTGGCGAAGGCGTTGATCGCGCGGGCATGCTTGAAGATGCCACCGATATACCAGAGCGCGGTCTGCGAAAGTCCGCCGTAGAGATCGCCGGCAAAAATGTTGGTGCCGCCCTTCGCAAGGGATTGATGCACATGCATGCCGGAACCGTTGTCACCGACCAGCGGCTTGGGCATGAAGCTCGCGGTCTTGCCGTATTGATGAGCGACATTGCGGATCACGTACTTCATCGCGATCAACTCGTCAGCCTTGCGCACCAGCGTATTGAAGCGCGTGCCGATTTCGCACTGGCCGGCGGTCGCGACTTCGTGATGATGCACCTCGACGACCTGGCCGATGCGTTCGAGGATCTTGCACATTTCGCTGCGCATGTCCTGCAGTGAATCGACCGGCGGAACCGGAAAATAGCCGCCTTTGACGCCGGGCCGATGGCCGCTGTTGCCGGCTTCGAACTGACTTTTTGAGGACCACGCGGCTTCTTCGGAATTGACCTCGAAGAACGCCTTGCCCATGTCGTTCTGCCAGCGCACCGAATCAAAGATGAAAAACTCGGGTTCCGGACCGAAGAACGCGGTATCGGCGATACCGGTCGATTTGAGAAAGGCCTCGGCACGTCGAGCGATCGAGCGTGGATCGCGCGAGTAGGCCTGCATCGTATGCGGTTCAAGTACGTCGCAATGCAGGATCAGGGTGGGATCCGACATGAACGGATCGAGGATCGCGGTATCAGGATCCGGCATCAGCACCATGTCCGATTCGTTGATGCCTTTCCAGCCGGCAATCGACGATCCATCGAACATCTTGCCGTCTTCGAAGAACGAATCGTCGACCGAATGCGCCGGGAAGCTCACATGATGCTGCTTGCCGAGCATGTCGACAAAACGCAGGTCGATGAACTCGACCTCATGATCCTTGATCAGCTTGTGCACATTTTCGATGGACATGACGGATTCCTTGTTGGATGGGGTTTCTGTGCGCGATGGCGCGCACCGGCAAACCTTGATTCTCGCATGATCGCGGATCGCCCAACATCGGCGCAGCTCGCGTGTGTCGGTCAGTCCGGGGGTTGTTTTGAGGTTAGCTCATCGTCGGCGGGCAGCAAGGGCCCGACACGCACGCTGCCGCTGCTGCTGAAATAGCTGTCTGCCGCTTGCTCGACTCGAGCCAGGTACTGGCTGCCATCCTGACCTTGCGTGTCACCGCCCGCGTAGATCCTCAGATGGCCAGCTGCTGCTCCGAGGCGTGATCCGGTCACACTTCTTCGCGCATCCTCGTAGCGCCGTGCCGCTCGGCGGAGTGCGATGGCATCGGCATAGAGCGGTTTCAATTGCGCGTGAATGTGCTGGGCCTCGGCGCGCTCCCCGTCGCTCACCTCGAACCAGGCGGCATCAAAGGATTTCTGGAATTCGGGATCGTGGCGTTCACTAGCCAACGCCAGCCAAGCCAATCCCTGAGCGCGATCGATCGGTACGCCCTGGCCCTTGTAGAGCGCAATGCCGAGATCGTATTGGGCCGATTTTTGGCCCCAACCCGCCGCCATCTTCCAAAGCGTGATCGCTTGCGCCGAATCGCCGCGCGCATAGGCATCGCAACCCTTGTGAAAATAGTACGCGCCTGGAAAGAAGCTGGCTTCCTCTTCGTGCAAGCCGTAGCCGCCAAATGCGCCACCGTTCCCGCCAATTTCGAGCGCAGCCGCCGGTGGCGCGCCCGTCGACACAAGGCAACTCACGAGCGTGGCAGCGGCAAGGGTGATTAAACGAGTAATTTTCATACCCAAGCAAGCGTGATCGTTGAAGCACCATGATCCCACCCGCCAACTTGCCGCGCAAATCCCCTTGATCGCGCGCGCTGCTAGGGTTCTGACCTATGCTTGCGCGCTTTCCTCAGCCGGATTTCCCGCGTGCCCGATCTGATCAACGTCATCCTGCTCGGCATCATCGAAGGCATTACCGAGTTCCTGCCGATTTCGAGTACCGGGCATCTGCTGATCGCCCAGCACTGGCTCGGCGCGCGCTCGGATACCTTCAACGTCGTCATCCAGGCCGGAGCAATGCTGGCAGTTACCCTGATCTACTGGAAGCGCCTGTGGCAGTTGGCGAGCGGTTGGCGCGAGCTGGCCAATCGCGAGTATGTGTACAAGCTGATGGTCGCGTTTGGGATCACCGCAGTGCTCGGATTGATCGTGGCCAAGCTTGGCTTCAGCTTGCCTGACAAGGTCACACCGATTGCGATTGCCTTGATCGTCGGCGGCTTCTGGATTTTTGCGGCCGAATTCATCAGTGCGCGACGACCCGAGAGCGAAAAGATCACCTGGACCGTCGCGATCCTGGTCGGGCTTGCGCAGATTGTGGCGGCGATTTTCCCGGGCACCTCTCGCTCGGCGGCGACCATCTTCATCGCGATGCTGGCCGGCACCAACAACCGTGCAGCGGCGACTGAGTTCGCGTTTCTGGTCGGTATCCCGACCATGTTCGCGGCCAGCGGCTACGAGATCCTCAAGCAATGGAAAGGCGGCGGTTTGCACGAGGACTGGCTCGCCGTCGGCGTCGGTTTCGTCGTCGCGACGATCACCGCGTTTGTCGCGGTCAAATGGCTGCTCGGCTACATCCGCACGCATACCTTCAATGCGTTTGCGATCTACCGGATTGTGCTCGGCGTAGGCCTGTTGTTGCTGATGCCGGGGA
>JBDSPX010000366.1:0-3649 GCA_039930065.1 Dokdonella sp. | reverse complement strand
TTAAAACCTTACGGTAAATCTGGTGGAGCCAGGCGGGATCGAACCGCCGACCTCTACAATGCCATTGTAGCGCTCTCCCAGCTGAGCTATGGCCCCGGGAGGCGCGAGAGAATAAGTAGTGTGGAGGAAATCGTCAACACTTATTCTGCAATGACGATGAAATGAGTTCGAATATCTTGCCGCAGCGAGAGCCTTGCAGCGCTGCACAACGGTTCGCGATTATCGCAACGGAATGAAACCTTGAACAGGCTGGTTGCTCCGGCGACGCCCGTGATGACGAGGAACGAGCGTTCAGGTCATGGCTGATGCGGGTCGATTTGTTGGCAGGTCAAGGCAAGCGTCTGCCAATCGCTGACTCGGCGTTATGATGAACGGGATCCCGCCACCCTGGAGAAATCCGATGCAACTCAAACTGATGCTTTCCGCACTCGTCATTGCTGCTGCAGCTTCGCAGTCGCTTCCTGCCCATGCCGACGAGAGCAAGCCGATGAGCTTGCCGCGCACAACCGCTCCGGCTGGCGTGGAGCTTTACTTCATTTCACCCAAGGATGGCGAAACCGTTGGACAGGAGATCACCGTGCGTTTCGGTTTGCGCGGAATGGGCGTTTCGCCGGCAGGCACGATGAAGGAAGGCACCGGCCATCACCATTTGCTCATTGATGCCGCGGACCTGCCGCCGCTCGATCAGCCGATTCCTGCGGATGATCATCACAAGCACTTCGGCGGTGGTCAGACCGAGACCACGATCAAGCTCGCGCCAGGCAAGCACACCTTGCAGCTGGATCTTGCTGACGCGCTGCACATGCAGTTCGATCCGCCGATTGTCTCGAAGAAAATCAGCGTTACCGTCAAGTAAGGGGGTTTGCGGCTTGGGCTGAATCGCGTGACGATGCAGCAGCAATGCGGCGTCGACGCAACCCGAACAACGCGAGCAAACCGGTCAGCGTGATGCTCGCAGCAAGTCCCGGTCCGGGCAGTGCGACTGGATCGCTTTGCTCTGCCTGAAATTCATATGCGCCGATATCGGCGACGCCATTGGACTCGCGCACGTATCCATAGCCACGCTGATCGGTGCCACGGCCTTCCGGATTGGTGCCGTGATCGATGGCAGGGCTCGTCTCGGCCAGCGCATGCGTGCGCGTTGGGCCGCCGTTGTTGGCGAGCGGCAGCAGCTCAGGATCGACGTTCAACGTATCAGCGGGCAATATCGGATTGGTCCCTGGAGCCGCGATCAGGTTGTTGGATCCAGATATTCTCAGACGCATGGCGCTCTCGATATCCGCACCGGAAGCATCCGCGCTGTTGGCGGCGACGATCGTGCTGATCAAGGTCGAGGGCAGCGCATTGTCGATAAACGAGATGCCGCCGCCGGAGGATCCGGCATGGTTGCCGGTGATCGTCGTGTTTTCGATGAGTACCGAGGTGACCTGGCGAACGCGCAGACCGCCGCCATCATCCTGTTCGGTTGAATTGCCCGAAATCGTCGAGTTGCGCAGTTCGAGATCGCCTTCCTGGGTCAGGCCTCCGGCAAAACGGATCGCGAAGTTGTCGCTGATCGTGCTGCGTTCGATGCTGCCGCCGTTGCGTGCAATGAAAAGGCCGCCAGCGATTTCGAAATGTGAAAGCGGCGCGTTATCCGTACCGATCGCCGAGTTTCCCGAAATCGTACTGTCAAAAATATCGACGCCATAGGCGAATGCTCCTCCGCCATAGGCCGCCGTGCCATTGGTCGGATGATCGCCGAAAGCGGTGCTTCCCGTGATCGTGCTGTTGGTCATGATCAGGAAACCGGAGAGCACGCCGCCCCCGTAGGAACCGACGCCGACGGCCAGGCAATCGCGGATCACCGAATCGCGCAGCAAAAGGGTTGCGCCGGTGGCCACGCAGCCGCCAAAGCCGATGTCGTTGTCGACCGCATCAAAACGACCATTGGCGATGGTCAGGCCTTGCAAGGTCAACGTGCCCGAAGTCGGATCGAGGATGATGCGGTCGCGGTTTCCGCCGTCGAGGGTGAGCTGATTGGCACCCGGTCCGCGCAGGGTCAGATCATCGAGCGCGATCTTCAGCGCACCCTGGCTCAATGAGATCGTGCTGCAGCTGAGCTTCGAAAGATCGATCGTGTCACCGCTGTTGGACAGATCAACCAAGGTACGCAGGCTACCTGCCGAATCATCATCGGCACAGTTGGTGACGATTCGCGTTTGCGGTGTACTGCCCGCCGGCGCAGGCCGCGACACACGCATCGCATCAAGGCGTGCGCGAAGCGGCGTGGTCTGGGCGCTGCGTGTGTAGGGCAGGGGCCATTGCAATGGGATATCGGACGGAAGCGCAGCGAAAGCGACGGCTTGCGGAAGAGCGGCAAGCAGGCTCAATGCCAGCAGCGTGCGTTCAAGTGATTTGCGCGGCGAACGGGTCAATCCTTCGCGTTGCCGGGTCTTTTGTGCCAAGGAGATCGCGTCCGAGATTCAGGGGATTGCGGAAAGGTCGATTGTATAGGTCGACATGCCGTTACCGTCATTCGCTGTTTCCCGCACCTTGCCGAGGCCACGAACGGACGAGGATTCGAGCTTGCCGCTGGCAGAGTGGAACACGATCGGACCCGCCGTCTTCAATGGCACGAAATGCCAGGGCCGATCCGAGCCGTCCTGATCGCGCGTCAAATGACGGCGCTCGCGCACCCAGTCGATCAACACGCTGCGATTCATGTCTGGCGCATTCAGCAACACGTGCTCGGGGCCTGCGCCCGGAAATTCGCCGCCGCCGCTCGCGCGGTAATTGTTGGTGGCAAGGATGAAGGTTTGTTGCGGATCGATCGGCTTGCCGTTGTAGCGCAGCTCCACAATGCGTTGGCCATCCGGCTTGCTGATATCGATGGCATAGCGGATATCGCCCTGAATCACATCGAAGTTGTAGGTTGGTGTCTTGCGGTTGAGCAACTCCTGCGGTGTCGTCAGGTTCGGATCGATACGATTGAAAAAGCGCGCGGATTTTTCGAGCCAGGCCTTGACGTCGGCGCCGGTGATTTTCAGTGCTGACAATGTATTTGGGTAAAGATAAAGATCCGCAGCATTGCGGATCGCCATCGGTCCGGCCGCGATGTCGGTGAAATCGGTGGCGCCAGCAAACCCGGCCTTGAACGGCGCGGCCGCCGAGATCACCGGCGTGTTCTTCAGATCAGGCATGTTTTCGGCGATATAGCGCTGCATGTAGGAACGCTGGGCGCTGTTGACTGGCTGGATTGCGCTGACATCACCGATCGCGGTGAAGTAGGTGGTCATGGCGAAATCGCTGTCACCGATCGGCGTCGAAACATAGGCGATGGTCGCCTCGTGCTCCGCATGCACGGCAGCGCCGATGGCTGGATCCGCCGCGACGACCGTTCCGGATTTATCGCGGATATTGCGTACTTCCGCGTGCGTTGCGCTCGGATCGATCTGCCAATGACCCTCATGACGGACGAGTGCGAGTTCGATCAGTCCAAGACTCTTGCCCCAGAGGTTGCCCATCACGGCCGGCTTGCCGTGGATGAAGCCGCGCTCGTTGTCGACCTCGGCCAAGCCATTGAAGCGTGATTTGCTGTTGCCCGGATCGGGGAAAGGCTGGTGCGAATGACCGAGCAGCAGCACATCGATATCGGGCTCTTGGGCCA
>JBDSPX010000365.1:0-3822 GCA_039930065.1 Dokdonella sp. | reverse complement strand
AGTGCAACCGATGGCAGGCGCGCAGTCGATCATGCCGTGGCCAGCGGCCGCTGGCCGATCGTCGCGTTGCTCGATCCGTCATTCGTTCTACCGAGCAGCCTGTCCACGGAGTCACCCTCGGCAGCCGAGAGTGGCATTGCACATCTGCTCGACGCGCTGCGATTTGGCCACTGGGATGTCGCCGCGCAGATGCGCGATTCGGCCGCGGCGCTGACCGCGGGAGAACTCGCTCAAGCCTACCTCGGATTACTTGAGCCCGAACACGAGCGCGCGAGAAATTGGGTTTGCAACCTCGGTCTCTCTTCCGAGGCGCGGCTCGATAACGGCAAGCTGCTGACCGATGTCTTGCTTGCGAGCCTGCCCGAGTCCTGCGCGGCCTTGCAGCAATTGATTGGACGTGGATTTGCGGTGGGCGGCAGCGCCGTTGTCGCCCAGGTGCTCACTTTGGCACCGGTGGCCGGCGACCATCGCGAGTTATCCGAACTGGCCATCGCGCTGGTTCAAAGGGGCGCGGACTGGTGTGGTTGCGGCCCGAGCGAAGCCACCAGCGTGCATCTGGCCAGCGCATTGGGTCACGCCGAAATGGTTGCTCACCTGCTCGATTGCGGCGCCGATCCGAATGCACGCGACGCACGCGGGCTGATGCCTCTGCATTTCGCCTTGAAGGCGAGCGGTGCGCGCGCTGTCGCTGTTGCGCGTGCCCTGATCCTGCATGGCGCCGACCCCGAGCGCGCATCCGAAAGTGGCGAGACTCCACTCGGCGTGGCCTTGTCGCGCGCAGATCGCAACCTGGTCTACTGGTTGAACTGGCCACGCTGGCGCCTGCCCGGTCGCGCCTTGCGCGGCTCGGATTTGCCGACTGCCGCAGCCAGCGGCGACATCGACGCGGTCGACAAGCTGCTCGCGCTCGGATTTTCTGTCGGCAGCGTTGACCAACAAGGCGCCACCGCGCTGATTCGTGCGGCCGGGTCCGGCTACGCGGCGCTGGTCGTGCGCTTGCTCGATGTCGGCGCGGATCCCAAACAGGCCTCCTATTCCGGCGCAACCTGCCTCTCGGCAGCCGTCGCTGCGCGCCGTGAAGCGGTCGTACGCACCTTGCTGCAACAAGATGTGGATGCCGATCAGCGACTGCCGGGTGGCGGTACGCCTCTGATGATCGCGGCCGCTCTTGGTTTGCCTCGTCTCGCCGAACCTTTGCTTGAACGCGGTGCCGATGCCAATGCCGCCGATGATCGCGGCAACACCGCATTGCAAGCCGCCGCGCAATTTGCCTTCGATAGTCGCGATACCGCGGTCGCCACAGAACTGCTCGAACTGCTTCTGCGCAATGGCGCACGTATCGATATGCGCAACCAGGCTGGCCAGGATGCTTTGCTGCTATTGCTCGGTGTGCGTGCCGAACCTGGCGCCCGCTGCGATGCCCAGCATCTCGGCCATCTCGCCACGCTGCTGATCAACAAGAGCGCATCGGTCGACGGTCGCGACCAACGCGGCGTCAGTCCACTGCATGCCTGCGCCATGCACGGACTGCTCAGCGTAGCGAGATTGCTCAAAGTGCATAATGCGCCGATCGATCAAGTCGACGGACTCGGCCGAACCGCCGGCGAAGGCGCCGCCTTGCTCGGCTACGCCGATGTCGCCGCTGAACTCGGCGTCATCCGCAATACCGCACCGAGCGCGCGCCTGACCCTGCGCAAACGTGTACCGGACTGATCGTGTCGCGCGAGCGGCTGATAAAATCTGAAGGTATCGCAGGGTAGAGCTTGGTATCGTCAAAGCTCGACACGAGGAGGCCCGAATCATGCCCAGCGACGCTTGTCTGGACTGAGCTATTCCAGCAAGATCGAAGCGGTCCCCCACGATCTCGATAGCCCTCAAACCCATGCTTTCGCTAGACCACAAAATTCCGCCACCTCTCGTCGCCTTGGTGTGCGCGGCGCTGGCCTACGGCGTGGCGCATTTCACGCCGGAATGGTCTCCCCTCGCGCAATTCCGAATCCCGATCGCCGCGCTGCTACTGCTCGCCGGCCTCGCGCTAGACCTGTCTGGACTCGTCGCATTTCGCAAAGCCAAAACCACGGTCAACCCGCTCTCACCTGAGAAATCAACGGCCGTCGTCGATGAAGGACCCTACGCATTCACTCGAAATCCCATGTACCTGGGCATGGCCATCCTCCTGCTCGCGTTCTGCGTGTATCTCGCAAATCCGGTGTCAGTCGTCGCCGTTGCAATTTTTGTTGCCTACATCACGCGCTATCAGATCATCCCGGAAGAACGCCTTCTTCTGGAAAAATTCGGCGAGCCTTACGCCCACTACACAAGGTCTGTCAGGCGCTGGCTTTGAGGAAAACGGCTCGACCGAGCGGCGGCGCCCTCCAGGTATTCGGCACCGATGCGTGCACTGCTTCGATGTGATTGGATTCGGTCTCGTTGCGTCGACTGTGTTGTGACCGGCATGGGTATCACCGTGCCCGGGTAGCCATCTTGTTTTCCACAGTCCGGGGATATGCCCAAGCGGCTCGTGGCCGTCGCAGCGACGGTTATGCTCTGCCTGATGAAATCACCTGGTACGCCGGGCTAGTTCACGCGCCAGCCACTGATGTTGGCGGTCTGTCGATTCCAGGCGAGCTCTTTCGTCGTGGTAAGTGGGGATGCAACTCAACGCGTCAAAAAAGACCCGCAACCAATCTCAGGGAACGCCACATGAAAAATTTTCTCGCCGTATTTACCGGCACACCCGAAACAAATGAAAAGTCCGGATGGAACGCGCTGAGTGAATCGGCGCGCCAAGAGCGGATACAGAGTGGAATGAAGGCGTGGCATGCCTGGATGGACGCGAACAAGAGCCAGATCTCGGTGTCGGGAGGTCCGGTCGGCAAGACTCTTCGCGTATCGAATGATGGAATCGAGAGCGCCAAGAACAGCATCTGTGGCTACATTGTTGTCACTGCCGAGTCACACGTTGCTGCCGCCAAATTATTCGAGAATCACCCGCACTTTTCGATCTTTCCGGGTGAAGCCATCGAAATCATGGAGTGCATGCCCGTACCGGGCGCCTGAATTGCTGTGCGCGGAGGGTGCCAAGGTCATGCGCGACGTATCTCGATCAAGCGGCGACTACAGGCCTTTGGCCTGCCTAGAATTCAAGCCGCGTGAAATCCAGCCTGCAGGAGAGCATCCATGTCCCGAACAATTACGATCAGTCTGCCCGTCGTCGATCTGAAAGCGTCGAGAGCGTTTTACGCGGCGTTGGGATTCGCAAACAATCCGCAGTTCTCGGACGACACTGCGGCAATGATGGTCTGCAGCGAGTCAATCAACGTCATGCTTTTGACCCACGCAAAGTGGCGCATGTTTACGACGCGCCCCATTCCACCGAATACCTCGAGCGAGGTCGCACTGATGGTTTCGTGCGATTCTCGAGAAGATGTCGATGCCATGAATCAGTCTGCCGCGGAAAACGGCGGAACCGGCGACATCAATCCGGTTGAAGATCATGGCTTCATGTACGGCCGCGACTTCGCTGATCCGGATGGCCACGTCTGGGGGGCGGTGTGGCTGGATAGGTCCGCCATGCCATCCAGTTAACAGATGACTGTTTTTGAGCCGCGAGACGACAATCAATGGATTGGGTCCGACCTTTGCGCGTTTTGACGTCGCCCCGCTGCGGATCGCACCGCTCGAGTATTTTTTTTTAGCGTTGCCAATGCAGGTTGGTGGGGTCGTTTCTTCGCTAATCGTGATGTCGCTCGCGGGAATGCTTCAACCTGTCGCGATTCCAGCAATGGACAAGGCAACCTATCTGCGCCAGTACAGTTAAGC
>JBDSPX010000364.1:0-2890 GCA_039930065.1 Dokdonella sp. | reverse complement strand
CGCGGATGAACTCCTTCACATCGGGATGCGAAACATCGAACGTACCCATCTGCGCGCCGCGACGGCCACCGGCAGACGACACCGTGAAACACATCTTGTCGTAGATATCCATGAACGACAGCGGGCCAGAGGTATAGGCACCCGCGCCCGACACATACGCGCCACGCGGGCGCAAAGTGGAGAATTCATAGCCGATGCCGCAACCGGCTTTCAGCGTGAGGCCGGCCTCGTGCACCTTGTCGAGGATGTTGTACATCGAATCCTCGATCGTGCCGGAAACCGTGCAGTTGATCGTCGAGGTTTTCGGCTTGTGCTCGGAGGCACCGGCATTCGAGGTGATGCGTCCAGCCGGGATCGCGCCGCGGCGCAGCGCCCAGAGGAATCGCTCGTACCAGTAATCCTGTTTCTCGGTCGTCGTCTCGACAGCGGCCAGGGCGCGGGCGACACGCTGGTAGGTGTGATCGATATCGACATCGACCGCCGCGCCCTGTTTCGACTTCAGCCGATACTTCTTGTCCCAGATATCCAGCGATGCCGGTTGCAGCGGAATCTCAATCGCGCCGCGCGCGAGCCCCTCAAGTCGCACTGTGCTCATTGCCAGCGTGTCCTCCCAAATTTTTTATGTATCCGGGATTGCTTCCCGGTTTCTTTAACGCGTTTCACGCTGTCGCCACATCTTGTTACTGACGGACAAAGGCAGCCAAAGCGGACAGAGTGTCTAGGACGCTCCCCGAATTGCTCCACAATGGCTGGGCTCTTCCCCGTCGAACACACACAACATCTTGTGGTGCGCACCGGATCGATACCCTACGCCGGCACCCCGCTCTTGTCCAGTGACCGGCACCTTGATTGAGCATTGTTCAGCGCCGTCAGCGACAGTGCCGGCCGACGGACAGTTTCGCCGCGTTGCATTGCGCATGAAACCGAAGCGCCCGATTGTTGTCAGTAGCAGCGAGCGCGATCGACAACGCAGGTTTCGACGATCTCCGCGCAAGCTCCGTCAGTGTGCGAGACGTGGGGCGCAGAAACCAGGCGAATAGACCGTTGCTCCAGGAAATTCGGCTTACTGCACCCTCACAATGAAACGCGAATGCCTCCACTTCATCGGCCGACTCCTGTGATCCCGGCCCTCCGTTCTGGAAACATCACGATGCCATGCAAACTGAATCCCCGCACTTCGTTCCCTCTCACGCTCGCGTTGCTGACCGGCGTGTGCGTGAGTTCCGCCGCCATTGCCGGGCTACCGCCCGCGGTCGATGGTCAGCCCATGCCGACGCTCGCGCCGATGATCGAGCGGGTCACGCCCGCCGTGGTCAACATCAGTACGAAAACCCATGTGCAGGTTCGCGATCCGTTCTTCGATGATCCGGTTTTCCGGCGTTTCTTCAATGCGCCGAACCAGCCACGCGAGCGCGTCCAGCAATCTCTCGGTTCGGGCGTGATCATCGATGCGGCCAAAGGCTATGTGCTGACCAACAATCATGTCACTCAAGGTGCGGACGACATTGCCGTGACCCTGCATGACAACCGCACGGTCAAGGCGCGTGTGATCGGCTCGGATCCCGATACCGATCTGACCGTACTGCAGATTCCAGCCGAGAACCTGCAAGCAGTTCCATTGGCAATCTCCAAGGATCTGCGCGTGGGTGATTTCGTCGTTGCCATCGGCGATCCGTTCGGGCTTGGCCAGACGGTCACCTCGGGCATCGTCTCGGCACTCGATCGCAAGGGCATCAGCCGCGGCTATCAGAGCTTCATCCAAACAGACGCCTCGATCAATCCGGGCAACTCGGGTGGCGCGTTGGTCAACTTGCGCGGCGAACTGGTCGGTATCAACTCGATGATCTTCTCGCCATCGGGCGCCAGCGTCGGCATCGGATTCGCGATACCGAGTGACCTCGCCGCCAATGTCATGCGCCAGTTGATCGATCATGGCGAAGTGCTTCGCGGCGCGCTCGGCGTCGACACCCAGGACATCACGCCCCAATTGGCCGCGATGCTGTCGGTCCCAACCGGCAAGGGCACCGTCGTCACCCGCGTGCGCAAGGACGCTCCGGCTTCCGCTGCGGGTATGAAACCGGGTGATGTGATCACCGCGATCAATGGCAAGACGATCAGCTCGGGACAGGATCTGCACAACGTCGAAGGCTTGTCGCCAATTGGCGCAGCGCTGGTAGTCACGGTATTGCGCGAGGGCAAGCCTCTCAACTTGAGCATGACCCTCACCGCCAACGCGAGCACGAGCCTGCGCGGCAAAGATCTCGATGAACGTCTCGGTGGCGTACTGCTCGCCGATATCGATGAAAGCCAACGCCGCCCCGGACTCAGCGGCAGCTCGGTCAAGGACATCGATCGCGCAAGCCGCGCGTACGCCAACGGCCTGCGCGGCGGCGACATCATCGTCGGCATCAATCAGCGCGAAATCGATGACACCGAAGCACTGAGTGAACTCCTCAAACGCACGCCACAGCAATTGCTGCTGACCGTGGTCCGCGGGCAGAGCTTGTTCTATTTGCTGCTGCAGTAGCGCCGTTCTTGTGAAAGAGGCCTTCAGGCCAACAACGATGCCGAAACGCGAGAACCCACCAAGGAAGCCCGCGACGTTCGCCCGGCTTCCATTGGAGGCCTTCAGGCCGGATGCTCTTCTTGCAATCCTGGAGAAAAGCATCGCCCCAAAGAGGGGACAAGCGGCTGAAGCTTGCTCTCTGACCTCAGAAGATGCAGCTGCTTGATTGAAAGGGTGCACAACTAGCGTTCTTTTCCTTCTCCCCTCGGGAGAAGGTGGCCAACGGCCGGATGAGGGTACGCTCGGAGCGCAGATCCCACGCTAGCCCGAACCCTCATCCGCCTTCGGCACCTTCTCCCGGAGGGAGAAGGAAAGACAACCGCC
>JBDSPX010000363.1:0-7412 GCA_039930065.1 Dokdonella sp. | reverse complement strand
AAGCGGCGGTGCTGGCCAGCGTCGACCAGCGCAGCCATGTGATCGCGGCGAGTCTCGCCGCACGCGAGTCCGAAGCGACGGTGACGCGCTACACGCGCCGCGCCGTGGTCGGCGCGATGGCGGCGGTGGCGCCCGGCAGCGACATCATCATCCAGGGCGCGCTCGGTACCGCGATGGTGCGCGAACTCGCTCGCATCCACGATGTGCCAGTGCGCGAGCTCGATGTCGAGAATCTGCTCGGTCGGCTTGGCCTGACCCTGCGCAATACCACGGCGATCGTGCTCGCCATTGCCGGCAACGCGCTCAAGGCCTTTCCCGGGCTCGGCACGCTGGGCGGCGGCGTGCTGCATGCGATCGCTTACGGACTCGCTTTCGATTCGCTCGGCCGTGCGGTGGCGACGACGCTCGCCGAACATGCACGCCTCGACCAGGTCGAGGCTGAACACGCAATGCGCCAGTTGCTGACCGAACCCAGCCGCGAACGCATCGAACGCGTCGCGCGCGTGGTCATCGACAGCCTGCGCAACCGCGATGCAAAGCCGGACGAAGCGAATTGATCCGGGCACGGCGACAGTTCATCTTCACTTTGCGACTGGCGATTGCGGCGCGACTTTGCCAAGCTCGGACTATGTCACCTCGAATTCTCCTCGCGCTCGCCCCGTTGCTCGTGCTCGCCGTCAGTGGCGAAGCGCGCTCCAGCGAAGCACAAACCTGGATCCTCGATCCGGTACATACCCAAGTCGTGTTTTTTGCCGACCATCTCGGCTTCTCGCACGCCATCGGGCGACTCAAGATCCAGCAGGGCTGGTTCCAGTTTGATGCCGATGACTGGTCGACCGCGCGCGCCGATGTCGTCATCGACATGAAATCACTGGACATGGGCGAGAGCAGTTGGACAGCGAAGGTGCTTGGCCATTCGTTTCTCGATGGCGAAGAATTTCCGACCGCGCATTTCATTGGCAAAAGTCTCGAGAAGAAATCGGAGACCACCGGCATTTTGCACGGCGAGTTGTGGCTGCGCGGCGTGCATCAGGACGTCGATCTCGAGGTCAAATTCAATCGCGAAGGCGGTGATCCGTATGCATTCAAGACCAAGGCGGGCTTCACCGCGACCACGACGCTTGACCGTTTCGATTTCGGCATGACAACGTTTAGAGAGGTTGTCGCCGGGCCGGTCGAGCTGCGCATCGAGGTCGAAGGCATCCGATCCCGCCGCAAAGAGAAGGAGCGCAGTTCCGATGCCGCTGAAAAGTAGCGAAAACCGCTGGGGCAGCGTCGCCAAGACCCTGCATTGGCTGATGGCACTTGGCATCCTCGGCAACGGCATCGTCGGCTTGATCATGGTCGACATGTCGCGCGGCATGACCAAGCTCAACATTTTTGCCATCCACAAATCGATCGGCCTGAGCGTACTCGCCTTGCTGCTCTTGCGCGTGAGCTGGCGCATGCTCGATCGCAAGCCGATCGATGAGCCGATGCCGCGCTGGCAACGCCTCGCCGCGCACGCAACCCACGGCGTGCTCTACCTGTTGATGCTTGCCATCCCGCTGAGCGGATGGGTCTACAACTCGGCCCACGGCTATCCGCTGCAATGGTTCAAGTGGTTCAACCTGCCCGCCCTCGTCGAGAAAAACGACGCGTTGAGCGAGCTCGCCGGAGAAACCCACGAAATCCTTTTCTGGGTGATCGTCGTCGTGCTCGTCGCGCACGTGGGCGGCGCCTTGGTTCATCACTGGTTCGAGCGCGACAACACCTTGTTGCGTATGCTGCCGTTTGCGCGACTGCGCTCGCGAAGCCCTGGAGATCCGTCATGAGAACCTTACCCATCCTGTTTTTTCTTGTCGCCATCTGCGGCAGCGCGGTGGCTGCCGACTACCAGGTCGAGAAAGGCAGCACCCTGAACTTCTCGGGCTCGTTCCAGGGCGAAAAATTCGACGGTCGCTTCCGCGATTTCGAAGCACAGATCCGTTACGACTCGACAAATATCGAGTCATCCAAGTTCGATGTCATCGTCAATCTGGCCAGCGTCAGCACGGATGACAAGGATCGCGACGATGCCTTGCCAAGCGCCGATTTTTTCAATGTCGTCAAGTTCCCGAATGCGCATTTCGTGACGCGCCAATTCAAGAAAGACGGTGACAAGATCACGGCCGAAGGCACGCTGACGATGAAAGGTGTCAGCAAGCCGGTCAATCTCGATGTGGTTTTCGTTTCCCGAGATGCCGGCGCAACGCTTGATGTCACCGGCAAGGTGAAACGTCTCGATTTCGGCATCGGCAGCGGCGACTACGCCGATACGTCAACCATTGGCGATGAAATCCAGATCAAGGCGCATCTCGAGCTCGGCGCGAAGTTGTAACGCTGCGTTCGACTTGTGAATTCACTGGGAGCGATTTGGCAACGCCTGCGTGATCGATTCTCACCCGCGCGTGATGACGCGGCCGCGTCGACGAAGAGTGCCGCCAGCCACCACAGCCAGGCCGAAGAAAGCCTGCGCGCGTTGCTTGAAGACCCTCACGTACCACCTGCGGTGCGCAGTTCATTGGCCAGTGATTTCACGCGTCTCGAGGCCATGCTCGGCAAGCTCGAACGAGAAGAAGTGCATCTCGCCGTTTTTGGCAGGGTCAGTGTCGGCAAGTCGGCGCTGGCCAACGCCCTGCTCGGCGAACCCGCATTCGAAGTCGGCGTCCTGCATGGCACCACGCGCGAAGCGACCCCGCGGCCTTGGCAGGAAGTTGCCGGCAGCGGCGTGCATCTGATCGACACACCGGGCATCGACGAACTCGATGGCGAGGCGCGCGAAAAGCTGGCCGTTGAAGTGGCGGGAATCAGCGACCTGGTCATCTTTGTTGTCGATGGCGACATGACCAATCGCGAGCGTGATGCCCTGGTCGAACTCGCGCGTACCGAACGCCCGCTGTTGCTGGCTTTGAACAAATCCGATCGCTACGACGACGATGAACTTTCACGTCTGCTGATGCGCCTGCGTGAACACGCAGCGGGACTCGTGCAAGCCGAAGATGTCGTCGCGGTCAGCGCACAACCGCCGCCGTTGCGGCGCATCTCGCTCGACGCCGATGGCCATGAGCAGGTCGAGATGATCCGACAAGGCGCGAATATCGACGCGCTGCGCAACCGCCTGACCGATGTACTGACGCGCGAGGGCCGAACGTTGTCAGCACTCAATGCGAGTCTTTTCGCCGGACGCCTGACCGATGCCGTGGCCCAGCGCATCGTCGTCGCCCGCCGCGAACTCAGTGCCAAAGTCATTCGCCAGTACTGCATCGCGAAAAGCATCGCCGTGGCGCTCAATCCGATTCCGGTTGCCGATCTGCTCGCCGCTGGCGCACTGGACGCCGCACTGGTCATGCATCTGGCCCGCGTGTACGGATTACCGATCACGCGTCGCGAAGCCGGCGGTCTGATCGGCACGATCTGCGCGCAGCTGGCGGCCTTGATGGGCGCGATCTGGGGCATACATCTGGTTGCATCGGCACTCAAGGGCATCAGTGCAGGCATGTCGACCCTACTCACCGCGACCGCTCAAGGCGCGTTGGCCTGGTACGCCACCGAGATCGTCGGCCGCGCCGCCGATCGTTATCTCGCCGCCGGAAAATCCTGGGGCGAGCTCGGCGCAAAGCGCGTCGTCAGCGACATTGTCGCGAGCCTCGATCGCGATTCAATCCTGCGCGAAGCCCGCGCCGAGATCCAGCGCCGCCTTAGAAGTTCAGAACCGGCAGATTCCTGAGTCGAAGCCGCTCGCGCTGCCGGACGCCGCCGCCAGACTATGTGCCTAGAAATTGACTGACCCGTTGCACGTCGAACGGCCATTCCATCTCGCGGCCACTTTCCGAGTCGCGCAGTACCGGCACACGGTCGCCGTAGCGCGCTTCCAACGCGGCATTGTCATCGATCCAGATGCTCTTGAAATCCGGCGCGTTGGCGTGCGCGAGTATCGCCACCGCTTCATCGCAAAGCTGGCAATCGTCGCGCTGATAGAGGATCCAGGGTGATTCGGTTTCGCGCACGGTCGTTTTACGCACGGGCAAATCGACGATTTGCATGGGCTGATCATGCGAAGGATGCATGCGCCACAGGGCTTGCATGGTCTTTCCGCTCAAGGGATGGCAAACATGCGGTGCGATCTCGGCGAGCGGTGCGAGCACGAAGACCTGCTTGAGCTCGTCGCGTGGAATCTGCAAATGTCCCGGTCCATCGACGATCAAATCGCCAAACAGGATGATGTCGATATCGAGCGTTCGACTCGAATAGCGCTCAACATCGCGACGACGACCGTTGCGGTCTTCAAGCGCATGCAACCAGGAATCGAGATCTTGCGGGGTCCAGTCGGTTTCGAATCCGACCGCCATGTTGAGGAAAGCCGGCCCGTCGAAACCGACCGCCTCGGTGCGGATCACATTCGACAAAAGCAGCTCGCCAAACTCCGCGTGCAGGGCATCGATCGCGGCGCGGAGATGTCGCTCGGGCTCAATGTTCGAGCCAAGGCTCAGGTAGACAGGGATCATGCGCGTCGCCGCTCCGGTTGGTGATCGCTGGCCGCGACGGTGATGCGCGCATCGCGCAGATCACTGCCTGCGGGTTTCTGGTACAGCCGCAATCCGAACTCGGGCAGGATCGCGATCAGGTGATCGAAGATGTCCGAGACAATGCCTTCGTATTCGCTCCACGCCGTGGTGTTCGTGAAGCAATAGAGCTCAATCGGAATACCTTCGCCCGCCGCCTCCAGCTGACGCACGATCAAGGTCATGTCCTGACGAATGCCCGGATGGTTCTTGAGGAAATTGAGCGCGTAGGCGCGCAAGGTGCCGAGATTGGTCAGGCGTTGCTGATTGAGTGGAAATTTTCCGGCATCGCCGAGATCGAGATTGAAACGCGACACCGCGCTGGCCTTGCCGGAAAGATAGTCGCGCAATACCAGCGATCCGGTCATCCGCGTGATGTCCTCATCACCGATGAAATGCACGCTACCCGCATCGATCAGCAAGGAGCGCTTCAGGCGTCGACCACCGGCTTCGGACATGCCCCGCCAGTTCTTGAACGGATCGGTGATCAGTTTCCAGGTCGGGATCGTCGTGATGGTCTTGTCCCAGTTCTGCACTTTTATCGTATGCAGGGCGATATCGATGACAGCACCATCGGCGCCCGAGCCTGGCACTTCGATCCAGTCGCCGACGCGCAGCATGTCGTTCGAGGTCAGCTGCACGCCGGCGACGAGGCCGAGAATGGTGTCCTTGAATACCAGCAGCAGGATTGCCG
Organism: Dokdonella sp.; assembly: GCA_039930065.1. GTDB lineage: Bacteria > Pseudomonadota > Gammaproteobacteria > Xanthomonadales > Rhodanobacteraceae > Dokdonella. The sequence goes on along the minus strand of JBDSPX010000363.1, from coordinate 2,135 downwards.
AGAGTGCACCGAGGCCAGACAACAGGATCAGCGGCGAGCGGTTGATCAGGGTCGAAATGATGACCACCGCACCGATGATGAATACCGCGATCTTCAGAAACTGCACATAGGTCTTGATCGATCGCGTGCCGCTGCTGCCGCGCCGGTAAACCTCTTCCAGCGCGTTCAAGGTCGCGCTGATGGCAAGTATCAGAAACAGGATCGTGCCTGCCAGCGCGACACTGCGAACCAGCGCTACCAGCGGCTCGGGCAGACCCGGCACGAAAGCAATGCCGAACTGGATGACCAGCGTTGGCGCCATATGCGCCAAGCGACCCAAGGCGCCGTGCTTGATCCAGATGTCATCCCAAGTCCACGTGGTCCGTTCAGCCAGTGCTTGCAAGGCGCGCACGAGTGCTCGCCGGGTCACCGTCGCGGCCAGCCATGCACCGAGAATCAGGGCGAACAAGCCGCCAAACATCCGCGCCTGCGGCTGCATCAACCATTCAACGACCTCTTGCATTGCTTGCCTCTCCTGCATTTGGTGCGACCGATTCAGGTTTGTATTTTGGTCGACAGGCCAACCCATGCCTACAATGCCGACCCGCTTCGATCGCAGTTTCAACCATGACCTATTGTGTGGGTATCCATGTCAATGACGGCCTCGTGCTCGCATCCGACACACGAACAAGCTCGTCGTTTGACGATGTGCGCGTGCACGGCAAGATGCACGTATTCGAAAAACCCGGTGAATGCGTTTTCGTGTTGATGTCGGCCGGCAACCTTGCCACGACTCAAGCGGTCATCGCCACCCTGCGCCGAGATAATGAAAATCCCGAAGCGGAATTCAGCCTGTTCACGGCCAAGCGACTTTACGAGGCCGCCGACTACATTGGACGCGTACTGGTCGCCAATCAGGCTCAGATCGGCGACAAGTCGCAACAGAACAGCGTCAGCGTGGAGGCCACCCTGATTCTTGGCGGGCAGATCGCCGGTGGCGAGGCCGCGTTGCGTCTGATCTATCCGCTGGGCAACTGGATCAACGATTCACCGGAAAGCCCGTATCTGCAGATTGGGGAGGCGAAATACGGCAAACCCATTCTCGAACGCATCATCGATCGCGACACCTCGCTCGACAACGCCGCGCGTTGCGCCCTGGTCTCGATCGACTCGACGATCCGCTCGAATGTTTCGGTGGGATTGCCGATTGATCTTGCGATCATTCGCGACGGCGAGTTACGCGTTGGCCATCAAGTCCGCATCGATGAGGACACACCGTTCTACATCGACATTCGCCAAGCCTGGTCGCAGAAACTCACCGAAGCGGTGTACACGTTGCCGGCGTTTCCCTGGGAAACGACTCCGTGAAACCCTTGGACGCGACGGAGAAACCGTCGAATTCATCAGGCTGTTGAACTGCGAGGTTTCAGCAAAATTCCGTCATCGCGCGCCGCAAATCAAACCATCATCGTCATCCGATGACGGTGATGGCGATCAAACGGTCCATGCAAAATCGGGCTGAATCAACCTCGCGCACGCTCAATCTGCACACCCACCGACTTCGCACCGGTCACTGCGCCAGGCTTGGCTAGGCGCAGGCGCACATGCTGCACATCGAACTCGTCGAGAATGATGGCTGCGCAGCGCTCGGCGAGGGTTTCGACGAGCTGAAATTCCGCGGCTTCGACAAACGCGATCAGGCGCTTTGAGACCGCCTTGTAGTCGAGCGTGTCGTCGATGCGATCTGTTGCTGCCGGGCGCGTGTTGTCGAAGCGCATCTCGATATCGAGTGCGACGATCTGACGGATGCGCCGCTCCCAGTCATAGATGCCGATGACGGTTTCGATACGCAGGTCTTCGATGAAAACGATGTCCATGGATGGGATTCGAGTTGATTGATAACGGAATTGGGGTTGAAGCGATCAAGCCAAAGGTGGCAGCGATTCGAGATCCCAGCGCGGGAACACCTTGATCTGCGGGTCGTTGCATTGACCTGCGTGCAAGCGGATCGATCCGGCCAAGGCGATCATCGCACCGTTGTCGGTGCAAAATTCGAGGCGCGGGAAGTAGGTCTTGAAACCGTCCCTGGTCGCCGCGTCGGCCAATTGCTTGCGCAGACGGCGATTCGCGCCGACGCCACCTGCGATGACCAGACG
>JBDSPX010000362.1:0-14547 GCA_039930065.1 Dokdonella sp. | reverse complement strand
GAATTTCCGACGGAATGGTACGGAACACCGCGCCAGCGCCGCGATTCTGGTTGAACGCGTTGACTCGGAAGCGGGCCAGACCGGGAATCTCGAACGAAAAGTCGACCTCGAGGAATTCCTCAAAATCGCGCCGCTGCTTGTCCGACATGATGTCGTAGATCAGCGAGTGGATCTGCTTGTGTTCGAGCGCGGGAATATTGATGCGCCGCACGTCGCCGTCGACGCGGATCATTGGCGGCAGACCGGCCGACAAATGCAGATCGGAGGCCTTGTTCTTGACCGAAAACGCGAGCAGCTCGGCAATATCCATCAGTCTTCCCCAAATGGCGCCGCCAGGGCGACGCTGAACAATACACTGTGGCAACGACGGCGTCAGTCGGTGCGCTGATCAAGTCGCACCTTCCTTGCCGCAATACGATCCGGCGCAAGCCCTCGGCACCCTATCGGCGCCCGGATTCTTCATCCGCAAGGCCATCATGCTTCGCGCCGAGACGTCTGATGCCGAGTATAGCGTGGCAAAAACAACGCGATGCAAGCCACTTCGTTGAAATCTCATGAACTCCGCCAATCAGGTGAAATCGCGAGCGCCTTGCAAGCGAAGGTTGAGGCTGCGCGTCAATGAACACGCCGGGTGCCGCACGGCGCGCCTGCTCAGGCGTGTATGTCGCTGAAGATCCACGGCTTGGCGAGCAGTCAGCCCACCCGGCGTTGCGCGCGGGCTGCCCCTTGCGGTCATGCTTGATATGCTGATCGATCCAAAAGAAAACCAGCCCGCCATGCACAGCCCTGACCTCGACGCCACGCCTATCACCCATTCGATCGCCTTCATCGGCGGCGGAAACATGGCGCGCAGCCTGATCGGTGCCCTTGTTCGCAGCGGCATGTCCGCGGAAAAAATCAGCGTTGCCGAGCCGAACGGGATACCGCGCGAGCAGCTTGCCAGCGACTTCGGGGTAAGCGTATTCGCCGATGGTGTCGACGCCGTTCACGGGGCCGATATCGTCATACTCGCGGTCAAACCGCAGGTCATGCGGACGGTCTGTGCCAGCCTCGCACCGGTGCTGGAATCCCGCCGGCCGCTGATCATTTCGATTGCCGCAGGCTTGCAATCCGCGCAGATCGATCGCTGGCTCGGGGGCGGCTTTCCGATAGTGCGCTGCATGCCGAACACGCCCTCGCTGATCGGCGCTGGCGCAACCGGCATGATCGCCAACCCGGCTGTCGATGCGCTTGGCCGCAATCTGGCCGAAAGCATTCTCAGCGCCACCGGCCTCGCCGTATGGGTCGATCACGAAGCGTTGATCGACACGGTGACCGGTGTTTCGGGATCGGGGCCTGCGTATTTCTTCCTGATGATCGAGGCACTCGAAGACGCCGGCGTGACGGAAGGCTTGCCACGTGAAGCAGCGCGAGCACTGGCAATCCAGACCTGCCTTGGCGCCGCACGAATGGCCAGCGAGGACCTCGAACCGCCAGCCCGTTTGCGTGAGCGCGTGACCTCGCCAAACGGGACCACGGCTGCTGCACTCAAAGCTTTGAGCGACGGCGGCCTGCATGAACTCATCGCCAAGGCCGTCAGCGCAGCGAAGCAGCGCGGCGCCGAAATGTCACGCGAACTCGACTGAGGAATGTCGCGATGCCCTATCTCGCCAATGCCGGACAAATCCTGATCGAATTCATCTTCGGCATCCTCGTTGGACTCGTTGTGTTGCGCGTATTGCTGCAACTGGTGCGGGCCAACTTCCACAACCCGATCTGCCAGTTCCTGTACAAGGCGACCAATCCGGTGATGATGCCCTTGCGCAAAATCATTCCGGCCTGGCGCCGCCTTGATATCGCTGGTGTCGCGCTGGCCTGGTTGCTGCTGATGCTCAAACGCGTCTTGATCTTCGCCACGGTCGGCGTCATGCCTTCGCTGGGCGGGCTCGCGGTCATCGCATTCGCCGACTTGATCAGTTTCGTGCTGATGACGATGCTGGTGCTGGTCATCGTCCGCGTGATTCTGAGTTTTGTCGCCAGCGACAGCTATCATCCGGTTGTACCGCTGGTAATTCAATTGACCGAACCGGTGCTCAAACCTCTGCGTACGCGCATGCCCGCACTCGGCGGCTTCGATTTTTCTCCAATGGTTGTGCTACTCGCGATCATGCTGCTGCAGGCGCTGGTGGTGGCACCACTTCTGGATCTCGGCCTGCGCATGGGTCTCGGCCCTTGATCGATGCGCAATCAACCCGATTCTAGCTCCCGCCCCCAGTCGACCCGAGATACGCCATGAACACCCTGCTTCGTCGCATCGCCGCACTCGCCCTGATCACACTCGCCACGCCTGCCCTTGCCGATTCAAGCGGTACCCAAAAATTTGGCAGCTACCTCGTCCATTACAGCGCGCTGTCGACCCAACTGCTCAATACGCAAATGGCCGAGCAATATTCAATCGAGCGCTCACCAAGCCGCGGCCTGATCAATCTATCGGTGCAACACGTTGCCGCCGACGAAACCGCAACCGCTGTCGCCGCGACGATCAACGGCGAAGCCGTCAACCTGACCGGCCAGAAGACCCCGATCACGATCCGCGAGATACCTGACTTGTACGTGTCCTATATCGGCCTGTTCGACGTGTCCGCACCGGACACCTACACGTTCACAATTTCAATAAAGCCAAAAGACTCGGAGCAAACCTTCACCCTGAAATTCAACAAGAACTTTGTTGCGGAGTAGCTGTCAAGGCAACTCGGTTGAGCGCAATGAAAAATGTCGATCTCCTCCTGGAAATACTTCTTCACCAGGACAGACCGTGGACTGCGCCGGTGTAGAAGCTTGAGCGCTGGCGTCAGGCGTTCGCGACTTCGACGATGCGTCGATGCAATGCGTCAAGGCCGTCGAACAATGCGGCCGGGCCGGGCTGCAGGATGATTGGCGACTTGATCTCGTAAAGATGTCCGTTGCGCACCGCCGGGATGGCTTGCCAGCCCGGTCGCGCGGCGTCTGTGTCCGGGCGGAATTTCTTGCCGCACCAGGAGCCGAGTATCAGATCGGGTTGTCGACGTACGATTTCGCCGGCATCGGCGATGATGCGATCGCGGCCGAGGGATTTCTCCGCCAGCTCGGGAAACACGTCATCACCACCGGCGATGCGGATCAGTTCGGCGACCCAGCGGATAGCGCTCATCGGCGGCTCGTCCCATTCTTCGAAATAGACACGCGGACGACGCGGCAGAGCCGCTGCTGCCTTCTCGATCGCGGCGATATGCGCTTCAGCTTCGGTCGCATAGCGTTCGGCTTTCTCTGCGGCACCGACCATCGCACCGAGGCGGCGGATATAGCCGAGGATGCCATCGACTGATCGATGGTTGCTGATCCAGACTTCGACGCCGGCACGGATCAACTCGCGTGCGATATCGGCCTGAATGTCGGAAAAGCCGATGACGAGATCCGGCTCAAGATCAAGTATCGCGCCGATCTTTGCACTGATGAAGGCCGATACCTTTGGCTTCTCCTTGCGCGCCCTCGGCGGACGCACGGTAAAACCGGATATGCCAACGATGCGTCGCTCTTCGCCAAGCGCATAGAGGACTTCGGTGGGCTCCTCGGTCAGGCAAACGATGCGCTGTGGAAACGGATCAGCACTTGCCATCAGGGGTATAGCAGCCGCTTCGACCACACGCCATCGCTCAGTTCGTAGCGCTGGCGATCATGAAGGCGGAATTTCGCGCCATACCAGAACTCGAACAAATCAGGAACGAGGCGATAGCCACCCCAATGCGGCGGGCGCGAAACCTCGGTGCCCTCAAAGCGCTTTTCGACTTCGGCGACACGGGCCTCAAACACATCACGATCGGGGAGCTCCTGAGACTGCAACGAAGCCCAGGCGCCGATCTGGCTCATGCGGTGGCGCGAGGCAAAATAGGCATCGGAACTGACGTCGTCGAGTTTCTCGACGCGCCCCTCGACACGCACCTGAATCTGGTCGCGCAACGTCTTCCAATGAAAACTCAACGCAGCCTGAGCATGCGCGGCCAGCTGCGCTGCCTTCGCGCTCTCGTAGTTGGTGAAGAATTGCAGGCCCTTATCATCGACCTGTTTGAGCAAAACGATGCGCGAGGAAACCCGCCCACTGGCAGCTACCGTGGCGAGGTTCATGGCAGTCGGCTCGGGATCGGCGGCAGCCTTGGCTTCGGCGAGCAGGTTGCGCAACGTTTCGATGGCCTCGGTCAGGAGGGCTTGGGATTCGGAATGGTCGATAGTCATACGTGCAAGTGTAGCCCGGAGTCCAATGGCTCGCCGCGAATGATTGCCGTGCAATAGCGTCGCGGGAGCAAGCGATCTGCAAGCCGAGAAGCCGCCACAACGAAGATCGATCCCAAGGAGCGCTTCGAACACGCCAATCGCGCGAACACGCTGGCGCAAGCGGGATGTGATCACGCGTTGGGACGCCGTTGCGCGACGTGTGATTGCCAACTCGATGTGCGCTGCTGCGCGCTCAGCGTCCGCGAACCGCGCGCTGCATGGCCCGCGCGAATTGCTCGATATGGATCGGCTTGGTCAGGTACTGGTCGGCACCGGCATTCAAGGCGACCTTGCGCGCTTCTTCGGTCGGCGTCGCCGATAGCGTGACGATATGACCGCGGTAGCCCTTTGCACGCAAGCGAAAAACCGCTGTATTTCCGGACAAACCAGGCAACTCGACATCCACCAGCAGCACATCCGGCGGATTCGCCTGCGCAGTCTCGACCGCCGAAGCGGCATCGCCGACGGCACGCACACGAAAGCCCATGTCGCGAAGCAGGGCCTCGAGCAGATAGACGATGTCTGGATCGTCATCGACGATAAGCACGCTGTACACGCGGTCGGGCTTTGTAAAAAAAACATCGGGCGAATCTTCGAAAGCATCCTCGTTCGCCTTGTCGAGGTTAGGCAAGACAACGCGAAAGCGCGTGCCATGACCGAGCTTCGATTCCATTTCAAGTGTGCCGAGCATTTGCTTGACCAGCCGCTTGACGATGCTCAGTCCCAGTCCCGCCCCGCTTCCGGGTGCCTGGCTTGACCGGTTGAAGGCGACAAAGACTTTTTCGTGTAGCTCCTCGGCGATGCCGACACCGGTATCGATTACCTCGATCACCAGACTGGCGTCTTGCCAGACGAGTCGCGCGGTGACCTTGCCCTTTGGCGTATAGCGGATCGCGTTCGAAAGCAGGTTGACGAGAATCTGGCGCAATCGCAGTTCATCAAGAATCGGCGTGCTCGCATCAATCGCGTCGAGGCTGATGCTGAATTCGAGGCCTTGGTCACTGGCCATCGGTTGGAACATGCCTTCGAGATCATCGACCAGCTCGGCCAAATCGGTTTCCGATGGCAGCAAAAGGTTTGAGCGCGAATCGGCGCGCGCATATTCGAGAAGATTTTCGGCCAGGGTGAAAAGATAATTCGCATTCCGACGTAGCGCACGCAAGCCGCGCTGGGTGGAGCTCGTATGCCCGGCCTCATCTTCGATAAGGTGCAAATAGCCAAAAATTGAGGTCAGCGGGGTGCGGAAATCGTGGCTCAATGTGGCGATCAAGGCGTTCTTGAGGGTATTCGCATCCTGCAAGCGCGCACGTTGCTGCTCCAGCTCGCTGCGGATCTGCCGCAGCTGGGCAATCGCCTTGGATTTTTGATGGCCGACCAACTCGGCCTCATTGCTCGTTTGCTGCTGGGATTGCTGGCGATCGTGCTCACCCTGCGCATCCAGCAGCAGGATTTGAAATCCACTATCTGCACTGAGCATATGCACATGCGCACTTCGCCCATTCGGCATTTCGACGAATGGCAGATCGACCGCCTCATCCAGCGGCATGCCGATGAAGAGATCCTGCAGTTGGCGCGTGCCGATTTGGGCATTGTCCAGATCAAAGCCAAAACGTGCCGCATCACCCTGAAGATTGACGAGCTGCCAGCCCGCATCGAATTCAAGCAACAGGGGTTGTGCGCGCTCGAACAGGAAGTGGGCGAGCTTGCGCTCCATCTCCTCGGAAAACCCGGTAAAGCCAGCCCCCCCAGTCACGCCGCAAGCCTCTTTGCCAACTCGATGAAAGCCGCTTCGACGCTGTCGCCGGACAGTGCACTGGTTTCTACAACCGGCATTGTGTTGCGCAGATCAGCGAGCGTGCCTGGCGCGACTTCCCAGCGTTCAACGAGATCGATCTTGTTGACGATCAAGACGGCCTGCGCATCCGGCAACAAGCTGCGCGATTGCAGCAGCAGGTCGATGGCGGTACGCATCGTCGATGCCCGGGTGCCGTCGGCCACCAGCAACAAGCCGCCGGCTCCGCGCAGATAGCTCATGTTGAGGGCATCCAGCGCGCTGCCGCCCGCGATATCCCAGACCACGAGCTTGACAGCACCTTGCTCGCCACAATCGACCTCCTTGCTATCGACCTTGACCCCGACTGTGGTCAAGTAGCGATCAGAAAAAGTATTGCGCACGAAGCGAGCGACCAGGCTGGTCTTGCCAACACCAAAATCGCCGAGCATGCAGACTTTGTGTACCCGCTTCGTCATCGAACTTCCTCTTCTGCCTGCAAGCGGACCTTGGCTGCCCGGATATTTTCTGCTTGATTGGTATCAGTAGACAAGGTCGCGTTATCCAGCAAGGCGGCATCGACACCCCTCTCGCGCAGTCTATCGCGCAGCCAGTTCGCGCGCGCGCGTCGAAGGTCGGCGTTATGTTCAGGGCGGCCGCTTGCATCGTTGTAGCCTTCGATTCGCAGCTTCAGATTGACCTGCGCTGTGTCGGCCAGGGACTGCGCCTGCTTGAGTAGCCCCGCATCCCGATCAAGCTCGGCCGCAGCGGTTGCGGTCGGTTCGGTATTGTCGATGAAGCCAATCACTGAGCCTGCGAGCGATGCGATAAGCGAGCGCAATTCGCTGGTGGCTCTGGCCTTGCCATCGACTTTCGGCTTGATCGGTTCGGCAACGTGCCAATCGACGCGATGGACTCCGGCAACCCACGCTGCCTGATCCTTGTGTGTGTCGATCCAGCTGGCTGCGGCGGTTCCATCAATCTGAAGCACACCACCGATGACCGCCAAGCGTACGTCGGCCGGCGCATCGAGCAGGCGCGAGGCGCGTTTGAGGACGATCGCATCATCGGTAGACAAATAGCCATCCAATTCCAGCGTGGGTTTGATTTCACCGAAATCTGCGGCGTCGATCAATGGCTCAATAGGATCGGCTTCAGCATCGATGAGTCCATGTACGATCAAACGACTCCACGGCTTGGATTCGAGATCGGTCAGCAGGAACCCGGGGTGGGCGACGAGTTGACTGCGCAAGTCGTAAACGTGCTTGTTCCAGCGTTGTTTGTGCAGGAAATGCCAGCCCAGGCCGAGCACGAGGATCAGGAATATCAGCACCATTGGCCAGCGCGCTGGCCGGCGGCGTTCGCTAACCGGCTCATCCGACATTGCGGCGCTTGCCGCAACCAGTTCGATTGGATTGAGGCTGTTGCCAAGATCCAGCGATGTCGACGCCAGCGCAGGATCAGGGGACAGGGGCGATGCAGCGAGTTGCGAGTGAATCTGCTCAAGGCGATCACTGAGGACCACACGCAAGGCATCCGGCGGCACGCCCTGGATGAAGCAAGCCAGCGACGCGCGTGGCCCATCGATCACCCATAGCAAGTGTTTACCTACCCGCGCCGCCTCCAGCGAATCGCCACCGTCGCGACCGACGGAATCGCGCACGAATTGTCCGATCGCAGTGAGCATGCCGGCAATCGCATCGGCATCGAGATCAGGCAATCCGGGCGAGGATTCCCGATGCAGGACCAGGCCCGAGTCGCGCTCTATCAGAAAAACATGATCGATCTGATAGCGCAGGCTGTGCTTGAGGACGATCTGGGCAAACGGAACACCACTGCGCCACGCCTCGATCCGCCAACGAATTCCGCGCGGGCTGAACCCGTGTTCGAGCACCGTGTTCATGTCGCGCATGAGGCCACGCAGGGCTTCGGCGATGGCCTTGCGGATGATCGGTCCGATCACCGGAAACAAGGCATCGACAATGCTCGCACGATTCTCATGGACCGCATTGCCGAGCGCTGCTGCGACCGGCGTCGCCAACGCGCGGCTCATCGGCTCGCGCGGTGCAGCCGTCACCAAGTCCGGCAGCAAGGCCGCCAACTGGCTATTTACCCGTTCGAGCTCGCTGATACGCTGCTCGGCGAGCGCAAGCTTCGTGCGCTCTTCATCGAGCAGCAATAGCCGGAGTCGGTCGAGGTCGCTCATGCCAGCGAAGCCCGGCGACGATCAGCGGGTTGGCAGGTCGAAATCGCCCTTCAAGCGTAGCGAGAGCTCGGCAAGCAAGGCCGAAAGGTCCTCGCGACCGACCTTTTCCGCACGCAATTCCGTGCTCGCACGCGCCACCGATGTCGCCGCCTCGCTCGCTCGCTCGTTGAGTACGCTCGAGAGCTCGGCAAGGGCCTCGCGCAATCGTTCATCAACCGCCTTGAGCTCGCCGCCCAATCCATCCAACGCGTTGTTGACCTCGGTTCGCGCCGAGCGTGAAGCCTGCTGCACGCGCGATTCGAGATCATCAACCGCCTGGTTGCGATCGCCGACTTCCTGACGCAATTGTCGCGAAAGCTTTTCGAACTGCTCGTCGACGCGCTTGTCGATCTGCGCCAGACGTTTGTCCTGGCTATCGCGCAGCCGCGTCATTTCGGCTTCGAGTCGCTCTCCCATTTCGAGAAAGCGACGCTCGTAATCACGCATCTGGCCGCCGAAAAGGATGTCGCGGATCTGATCGACATTGCGATCGGCGTCCGCTTCGGCGACGGGTTTCTTGGGCTCGGACATCGGGCTTTTCCTTGCTTTCACCGGAGATTTCGCGGTCGAAGCCGGCAGTTTATGCGAAGCGGATCGCGATCCGCTTGTTTTGCCCTTTGATTTGCCTTTGCCTGCCACGGAAACCCCCTTCACCATCAACCCTTGCGGCCGGGAAGGGCCGCGCTCAAGCCTGTTCCAGTCTATAGCCGTGCTGGTAGACGGCGGCGAGTCGCCAGCCATACTCGCCATTCAAATCAAGTTTCTTGCGCAAACGACTGACGTGGGTGTCGACCGTGCGAGTGGATACCGACGCATTCATGTTCCACACGTTTTCGAGCAATGAATCGCGGCTGACAATGCGCCCATGGCGGCGGAACAGGAAAGTCGCGAGCTCGAACTCGCGAGGCGTCAATTCGACGTCCTTGCCTGCATAGGAAATCCGTCGTCGGCGGGTATCGACGCTATAGGGGGAGAGGTCGTATTGGCCGCTGTCGACACCCTCGATGCCGATTCGACGCAGCAATGCAGCGACACGTGCAATCAATTCGTTCTTTTTCGCCGGTTTGACGACGTAGTCGTCAGCCCCAGCATTGAGACCGCGCACCATATCGGCCTCGCTGCCACGCGCAGTCAGGAAGATCACCGGCAAGCCGGCATTGGCCGACGAGCGAATCCATTCGATCACATCCGGCCCGCTGGAATCGGGCAGATTCCAGTCGAGCAGCAGCAAATCGATCGCTTCCGAGCCCTGACGCCGACGGAACTCGGCCGCAGACTGAAATAGCCGCGTGCGATAGCCCGCGGATTCCAGCCAGTTGAGAATCAACCCGGATTGGTCAGGATCGTCTTCAAGAAATCCAATCACGAGATCGGAGGTGGTCATACGACTGGCGCCTTCCTGGGTTGCATCCCGCGGCATTCCCTCTGCCGAAGATTATTCGACGACAAACGTAATCCGCAGATTGACTCGCCATTCCTTGATATTGCCGCTGCCGTCAGTCACAACCTTGGTTTCGTTGACCCAGGCACCCTGGATGTTCTTGACCGTTTCGGCGACTTTCTTCAGGCCACTCTGCACGGCGTCTTCGACGCTTTTCGTGGAAGAACTGCTGAATTCAATGACTTTTGCAACTGACATGGCGCTTTCCTTTTTTTCACGAAGTGGCAGGCGACTATAGCAAAGCGTGCCCCGCTGACAAGCGGCCTTCAAGCAGGCGCAGCGGTGGCCTCACGCGGCTTCATCGGAACGTAGCGCAGCCACACCAGGAATACGATCAGGGCATCAAGCACGATCAGGGCCTGCCATAGGTACTCATGAAACCACTTGAACCAGACTTCGCTCCACAGACCGAGATAAAACAGACTGACGATACGCACCACGTTGAGGAGCTGAATCGCAAGAAAGCCGAAAAGCAGACCGGATAGCTTGTGCTTCCATGGCGCCGGAAACGCCAGAATCGCCGAAACCAGGATGATCACGGCCTCGATTCCGTTGCATCCACGCTCGATCGAGACGATGAACGTGCCGCTGGCGTTCTGGATCAGCTTGCCGTGCGACACCGTGCTGCCATCGAACAAATGGATCACCCACGCACTGACATTAGCCAGCACCGTGGTGAATGGAACAATGACATGCCGCTCCACCGGGCCGGTCAGTTCGGCTACGAAAAGGACAATCAACAAGACCAGGAAAAGCAGGATGAATCGAAGCATGCGCACAAAACCATGAGACGTGAACCGTGAATTGTAGACCAACGGCTCGCGCGTCCGAAGCCATTACCGATCGAATGCAGCGGGATCAGATCATTCGGGCATTTAGGGCAAGCACCCGATTATTTCGCTGCTCGCCCATCTCGCCCTACGCCTCGCCAAGCGCGGCCCGCTGGTAAACCCGCTCAAGGTACACACCGATAGCTCGTTGGCGTGTCGAAATCATGGGCGAACAGCGTGTCATCGACAAAACACGGCGAGATTTCCGAGGTGTTGCCGTCGGCATCCGTTGCGGTCGCGCCAAGCTGGCAGTAGGTATCGACGCCGCTGCCCGGACCTCGCCCGATGTTCGAAGTAAAGTTTGCATTGCCCCCACCAATCGGCGCGATGATCGAACGTGCTCCGGCGCTGAGGATAACTGCCGCATCCGCTCGGCCGGCATTACCGCATTCGGCTGATGCAAAAATCTCCACACGCGTACTACTGGACAGATAGAGGCTGCCGCCGAGAAGTCTGGCGCCGTTGCGGTAGTGGATTGAGTTCAGCGTTGGAAAATTCTGCAGCTGGTTCGGGCCGGTATCGCTGTCGGTCGGATCGTTCGCGGTAGGGCCGTCTGCACCGAGGTCGATCGCCAATCCGTAGTTGGCGCGGATGATATTGCCGCTGATGCGGTTGCCGACACCGGACTCGACCGATACGCCGCCATTGCCATTGCCCGGGCCACCTACACCATTCTCCCCATTTCCCACGATGACGTTGCCGGCGATCTGACCCTGCGCGTCAACGCCGATCAGATTGCCGTTGGCATTCGCCGTAACGCGCACCCCCGCGCCATAGTTCTGCGCCGAATCGAGTCCCTGCAACGCCGGCAGACCGATCAGGTTGCGGGTAAGCGCGTTGCCTTGCGGGTAACCCTGAAAGATCGGGTTGCCCTGCAGTTGCACGCCTTCGTACACATTTGCGCCGATGACATTGCGATCGAGCAGATTATTGGCGGAGGCGACGACCACACCGACCGCGTTGCCGAAGGCGTGACTTCCATCTGGCGCCAACCCGACATAGTTGTTGCGCACCTCGTGACCGCCGCTATTGCCAATCAGACCGATACCGTAAACGCTCGATGCATCGAAGACGTTGCGTTGCTGCGGATCGATGCCGCCGACAAACGAATCGCTCGAGTCTTGCTGCAGGCGCACGCCACGAGCGTTCGGCGACAGCCCGATCGATCCGCTCACACCTACCGCAATTGCGCCGCCGAACTGGTTGCCTTCGATGATGTGGCTGAAGCCATCACTGATGGCGATCGCGGCGTCGCCGAAACTCGAGAACGCGAGTCCGCGCACACGCAAGTGGCTGTTCGGATTGTTTGCAACCAGGCCGACGCTGCCCGGATAGTTTCCAATCAAAATCACGCACAGCCGTGCATTGCTTCCGACACCCAGCGTATTGGCGACGGCGCCAACCTGGCTATAGCCGTCGATAGTCAGGGTATCGATAATCGTCGGCAACGCCGAGGAGACATTGATGCCAAGCGGACAGCTCGGCAGGGCGAAGGCAATGCGCTGCGCATTCGGAGCGGCCGCCGCCGCAACCAGCGCGGCGCGAAGTGAGCCCGCACCGGAATCGGCGTTTGTTGTCACGACAAGCGTAGCGGAATCGTCGGCGACGCTTTCGTAGGCGCCGCGATCCGGCGCAGAACCAACCAGTCGAGGACCACCGCCAAGATCAGTCGCACCAATGCCGCCGGGAAAGCTGACCGTGCCGCTATTGATCACGGGCGAACCCGGAATGATCGGCTGGTAGTTCGCATCGAGCTGTGGATTGGCGCCACTGTTGGCGCCCGATCCATTGACCAGGGCGACATTGTTGACATTGGTCAGACTCTGCCAGTGGTTGTGCGTGGCCAGCAGTTCGGGTGAGCTGTTGACGCGGATGCCGCCGCCGGCATTGCCCCAGAACGCATTGTTGGCCAGAAAGATATGCAGGGAGCTACCTGTCCCGGGCTCGTTCAAGTACAGCCCGTAGCCCATGCGCACGAACTGGTTGCTGGTGCCGATCGCTGCATCGAGAAACGTGCTGTTGCTGACCGTCCAGGTGATCGGAGATGCATCGGTGCCATCGAGACTTCTGATCTCGACGTTCCTGCGATCAAACACATCACTCTCGAAGACCACGGTACCGCTCGACGACTCGATCTGCATGACATCGGTGCCAATGGAGCCGGTGAACATGCTGTGGCGAACCGTGGTCGTCTCGGACGACATCTGCTGGATCGGAACATGGTCGAAGCGGATGCCATCCAGGCTCAGCGCGCTGCCCTTGGCGTAGAAAAACAAGAAGTGCGCGTTGTTGCCATCGATCACCGTGTTCAAGGCATTGATGGTGCGTTGGGTACAGGCTGTGTTCCATCCGCCCGTCAGAGTGAGCGATACGCCGGTCGACTGGTAGTTGATCTGACTGCCGAGGACATAGCTACCTGTTGCAATCTGGATTTCGTTGCCCTCGCCATTAGCCTCGGCATTCAGGATCGCGTTTCCAAGTTCATCCACGTCATGCACGCAAATCGTCGCCGCTCTCGCCGTCGGGCCGCCAGCCAAAAGCAACCCCAGGGAGAGACCGACGACCAGAAACTTCGGGAAATAACGGTGCGTCATGGTGAATCTCCGCTGTCGCCGTGCATCAGTCGAAACCATTGGCGAAGAGAACGTCTTCTTCGAACGCCCCGATATCGACATGCGGTCCGACCTTGCGCGGCTTGCCCTCAAGATCGAATGCACCCGCGCCGCCAGGCGGCGTGTCGTAGCCGGCATCGACCAGCGCAGATGCGCGCACAAGATTGAAGTTGGAACACAGCAAGCCCGAACACGTCGCGAAGCCGGGATCGACGCTCAGATTATTCTGACTCTGCGCGTCGGGCGCAGTGCCAGTTCTGATGCCGATATCGTTGTTGAACGCCGTGAATACCCTGGTCGTGAGCAAGTCGACCGCGCCGCCAGCATTGTTGTTCCAGAGGATATTGTTGCTGAGCCACAAGTGTGAGCCAGAAGCACCAATGGCCTCTAGCCCACCGACGTGGGGGGGCGGCAAGGTCGAATTGGCCGTGTTGTCGACTACCGTATTGCCGGTGACGTAGGCGTCGCTACTGCCGGTCAAGAGCTGGGCCGCGCCAAACTCGCGCCCGTCGTTGAGGAAGAAAAGGTTGTTGCGCATAGTCAGCGATCCGCTGGCGGTACCGAGGTACAACCCACCTGCGTTGTTGTCCGCGTGATTGAGCAGGAAGCGGTTGGCCTCAAGATACACATCGCCATTCAGTGCCGATATCTCCAGGCCGCCGCCAACATCGTTGGTGGCCTTGCCGTCGATGAACGTGATGCGCTCGATATTGACGCTGGCCGCCGTCGAACTGGAGCCAATAACGATAGTCATCACCCGGTACAGGCCGTTACCATTGAGCGTCGTGCGCGCCGTGGTCAACTGCATGCAACCCGCGGAGTAGCCGCCGATTATCGTGATGCTGTTGGCTTCATCGGCGCTGTAGAAGAAGCCACCAGGCACGACCGTGTAGTTGCCAGCGACGATGGCGATCAGGTCATTTTGGCCGTTGTTCACTGAGGTGGTCAGTGCGGCCTGCAGGCTGGCCGCACTGTTGACGCAGAACGTGGCGGCATGGGCACCGAGTGGAACCATGGCGACGAGCCACGTCAGTATTGGCACGATGCAACTGCGACGCTTGTGCATGATGGAATCTCCCGGTGCTGCAGTGGTCTGGTGGTGGGTATGCGCGCTCGTCAAAGGCAGTGGCGGCATGTCCATTCAGACGTAAATCAGCAGGGATTCGGATCATTGCGCACAAACTCAGGGCATCACTTCGAATCCATCGGCGAAGCTGTGGTCATGCCGGATTGCTCGAGCGGAATGCGCCGCATCACTCGAAACCGTTTCTGAAGATGACATCTTCCTCATAGGCCCC
This sequence comes from Dokdonella sp., assembly GCA_039930065.1. GTDB lineage: Bacteria > Pseudomonadota > Gammaproteobacteria > Xanthomonadales > Rhodanobacteraceae > Dokdonella. The sequence goes on along the minus strand of JBDSPX010000362.1, from coordinate 63 downwards.
GATATCGACATGCGGGCCAATCATGCGCGGCTTGTCTTCAAGATCGAATGCACCGATCCCGCC
>JBDSPX010000361.1:0-13208 GCA_039930065.1 Dokdonella sp. | reverse complement strand
GATGCGCCATCTACAAAATGATAGGTCAGGTAGGCCTGCCAATCGGCGAGCGGAACTGAGGCCAGCATCTTGTCGAATTCAGCAAAGAACTTTGGCTGCGATAGCGAGAAGCCATCAGTGACGTTGGCTTTTTGCGCGGCGAAAAACGCTTTCCAATCGAAGTGCGGGGTGACCTTGTTGGCATCCGTGATGCTGACAAAGTGATACTGATTTTCCGGGATGCGCAATTCAACCGGCGCGAGTGATGCCTTGGCCAGTCGCGTTTCGAAAGCGAGTACGGCAGCAGCCTGCTTTTTGGCGGCGGTGGCATCCGTGCCGATCAGCTCAAGCACCTTGGCAATATGAGCGACATAGGCATCGCGCAGTTCGGCGTGTTCAGGCTTGTCGTAGTAGTCGCGCGTCGGCAGGCCGAGACCATCTTGCATGGCGTATCCGATCTTGCGGCTCGAATCCTTGAAATCGGCCTCGGCGCCAAGGGCGAACACGGCGCTCATGCCGCGCGAGAAACTGTCGTTTAAATAGGCGACGACATCCTTGGGCGATTTCAGCGAATCGATCTTGGCCAGCTCGGGTTTGATGGGCTCGTAGCCGAGCGCATCGATCGCGGCCTCATTCATCCCGGCCTTGTATAGCGTGCCGATCTTCTTCTCGATTGAACCGGCAGGCGCATTGGATTTTGCCGCGGTCTCGACGATATCGTGTTGCGAGTTGAGGCTGGCTTCGCGCAGCACGTCGAATGTGGTCCAGCGCGTCTTGTCGGCAGGAATGGGATTTTCCGCAATCCATTTCGAATTGACGTAACCGTTCAAATCCGCACAGACGTTGATTGAGCTGTCGAGCTCGCTGGTGTCGAATGCCACGTGTGTTGGCGTCGGTGTCTCGACGACCGCGGGAGCGACGGCTGCGGGCGCAGCGGCCGGAGTGGTTTCGGCGCTCTCCTGCTTGGGTCCACATGCGCTCAGTGCGAGCGAAATGCCCACCACGATAGCCAATGGTTTCAAGGAACGAATCTTCATGGGAACTCCTGACATTGTTGGATTGCGCATACGCTGCCTGGCGAGGAACGAAGCCGGCGGGACGAGGTCGAAGACCTTCTTGGCATTTGCGAGCCGGTCGATAAACCGGTCAAGCTTATGCGAGCGGCGTGGGGAGTGTCAGTGTCGAAGGTCATTGCTGCTGACGCGTTGCCACTCGGACATGTGCCAAGGATAATTTGTCCCTTGTGATTCGAGGCTTGCCGACCGGCAGGACGTTTCGCAAGGATTTGCCATACCCCAAGGAGAAACGAAATGCGAATGAAGCGCGTGATTGCCTGCCTGCTGACCTTGACCCTGTGCCCGCTCGTGCACGCCGCCGAGTTTGATCTGGCGAAATTCGATTTGGTCATGCCATCGGTTTATTCGAACATGATCCGCGACGCCTCCCAAGCGTATGGGAACAAGCGCTATGACAAGGCCTTCGACAAATTCCAGCGCCTCGCGTGTGCGGGTGACAAACAGAGCCAGTCCGCACTCGGTCGCATGTACATGCTCGGCGAGGGTACCAAGCGCGACGATCTGACCGGCTACGCCTGGCTGAAGCTCGCCGCCGAAATGGTCTACCCGAAATATCAGGCGGTGGTGCGGCAGATTGAAGAAGCGATGACACCCGAACAGACCAAGGTGGCCGGTGAGCTGGTCGCAGATCTCAGCTCGCGCTACAGCTTCAGCGCAAGCCGCATGGGTTGCACCCTGAGCGCTTCCAAAGGGGGCCACATTATCGATCAGATCATCTGCACGCCGCAGAATCAGGGCAATCGACTGCTGCTGAGGAAATGCGACGTTTTTGCAGCGGAATGAGCCTCAGCCCGGACTATGCATGAATAGTCCGGGCTTTATTCACACGCGGTCGACGGCCGCAGCGGTATCCATTCGAGAGACGATCGGCGGATTCCACTGCGCCGTGAACGGAAGCGTGTCGGCACCGACAGCGCCGGCGGAGAGCAGGAAGGCCATCGCCTGGTCGACACTCCAATCCGTTGCCGTCAGGTGCTCGACCGGCACGATTTCGAGATAGCCCCCGGTCGGATTCGGAGTTGTCGGCACATACACGGCGGCGAGTTCACGACCGCCGGCATCCTGGAATATGCGGGTTACGAAGCCGATCGATTTCATCTCGGGCGAGGGAAAGTTGATCATGACCACGCGCTGGGTTCCGCTCGGCTTGTTCTGCAGCACCGACATCAGTTTTTTCGTGCCGCCATAGATCGAATGCACGATTGGAATGCGCTCGATCAGCCGATCCACGCTTTCAATCAAGCGTCGACCGAGCACAAAGTTGGCGGCAAAGCCGACCAGATACAGCGACACCAAGGTGATTACAAAGGCGATCAGCGAGATAAGCCACGGCTGGCCTAGAAACTTGCCGGTTGAGGGCGACGTGCTGCCGAGGGCCGAAACAAAGCCAGCGACGAGCGGGGCGCTGACTTCGGAAAGCAGGCCGAAGACAAACTTGAACACCATCCAGGTCAGCCACAACGGCACAAAGGTCAGCAGGCCGGTAATCAGATAACGCTTGATGTAGAGCTGTCGCTTGGCCATGTCGATTCCGCAGTGCGAATGTCCATTATCAGCGCAAAGGCGCAATGCAGCCAGAAGCCCGCGATTGTGTGGCCCCGCCTGAAAGATTTGCACGCGACAATGGCGCACAAGCTGCGCGCATGGCAGTCTCGATCGTCCGCCACCTGTCAGTAACGCGGGGTAAGCATCGAAAATGGCTGCTGAATCAGGTTCGCCGATCCACTTGTCGGGTACTCCGGGCGGCGAGGCGTATCCGCTCGCAAGCGCATTGACGCCGCGGCCGTTCATCGTCGCCACGATGGGATTGCCCGGTGCGGGCAAGAGCATCATCGCGCGCGCCATCGAGGATCAACTCGGTCTGCGCCGAATCTGTCGTGACCAGATTCGTGCTGCGATGTTTCCACGCTGCAACTTCAGCTTCATCGAAAAGCGCGCCGCTTACCGCAGCTTGCTCCTCGCGCTTGAAATCAACTGCATGCTGGGCGTCGGCAGCGTTCTCGACGGCATGACCTTTTCGCGCCGCAGCGAGCTTGATCGAGTCGCCGAGGTTGGCGCCAAACATGGCATCGTCACGATTCCATTGCTGGTCGATTGCCCCGTCGAAATCGCGAGGGAGCGCGTCGCCAGGGATCTCGCCACAAACCGGCATCTGGCCGGCGATCGCACGCCGGAAACCGTCAATGAGGTGATGGCACGTCGCGACCCCGCGCCCGAAGGCACCCTGATCATTGATGCAACCTTGCCCGCCGCTCAGATGTGTCGCGCGGCCATCGCACTCTTGCGCGAAAGCATCGCGGCGGCGGCCTCCCGGCCGATCTGAACACGCAGTGTCGTGAATTTCGCACACAGGCGCCGCGCTGCGGCGATAATGCGCGGATGACCGATATTTTGCTGTCCACACTCAACGCCCGCTACGCCCACGCATCACTTGGGCTGCGCTACCTGCGCGCCAATCTCGGTGAATGGCGCGATGCGTCAGCGCTCCGTGAATTCGTCATCGGCCAGAAGACCGAGGAGATTGTCGAGAAATTGCTCGCCGACAATCCGCGCATCATCGGCCTCGGCGTGTACATCTGGAATGTCGAGGAGAGCACGCGCCTGGTCGCCCAGCTCAAGGCATTGGCCCCGGACGTGATCATCGTGCTTGGCGGACCCGAGGTGAGTCATGAAGTCGACGAGCAGCGCATCTGCGCACTGGCTGACTACGTGATCACCGGCTGGGGCGATGTCAGTTTCGCCAAGCTCGTCGGCCAGCTGATGCGCGGCGAGCGACCGCAAGACAAGATCATCGTCGGTGTGCAGGCGCCGTTGCCAGCCATCGTATCTCCGTATGCCGAGTACACCGAGGAAGATGTGCGTCAGCGGCATTTGTATGTGGAGGCATCACGCGGCTGCCCGTTCAAATGCGAGTTCTGCCTGTCGGCGCTGGACAAGACCGCTTGGCCATTTCCGCTCGAAGCATTTCTTGCGGATCTTGAGGATCTGTACATAAGAGGCGCCCGCCAGTTCAAGTTCGTCGATCGCACGTTCAATCTCAAGGTTGACACGTCGTTGGCGATCCTCGATTTCTTTCTTGGCAAACTTGAGACTGCGCCCGATGATCCGTTATTCGTGCATTTCGAGCTGATTCCCGATCATCTTCCCGAGCGCCTCAAGGAAAAGATCGTGCAATTCCCCGATGGCACGTTGCAGTTCGAGATTGGCATCCAGAGTTTTGATCCGATCGTGCAGGCGCGCGTTTCACGACGTCAGAAGAACGATGTCGCGGCGAGCAATCTGGAATGGCTGCGTCGCGAGACGCGCGCTCATCTGCATGTGGATTTGATTGCCGGATTGCCCGGCGAAGACATGGCGAGTTTTGCCACGGGATTTGATCGACTGGTCAGACTGGCACCGCACGAGATCCAGTTCGGTATCTTGAAACGCCTGCGCGGCGCACCGATCGCACGCCACACGATCGACTATGGCATGCGCTTCAATCCCGATCCGCCTTACAACATCCTTGCCACCGATGCGGTGGATTTTCCAACCATGCAGCGTCTTGTGCGCTTTTCGCGCTATTGGGACATTGTTGCCAATTCCGGACGCTACACGCGCTCATTGGCTTTGCTTCTTGGCGACGATCCATTTGCGCGCTTTCTCGCCTTCAGCGATTGGTTGTACGCGCGAACCGGGCAGACTCATGCGCTGGCGCAGGAGCGCCTCGTGCATCTGTTGCACGAGCATCTGTGTGAAACGGGGCAGTCACCTGAAAGTGAAATCAGCGAAGCATTGCTCGCCGACTATCGTGCGACCGGAGGGCGCAGCCGCTTGCGCTTCGAGACGGGTGCGGTCGAGCGCGTGGCGCCGAAAGCGCGTAAATCAAAAGCGACCCCGGAACGCCAGGCGCGACATCTGCAGGTCTGAAACGCGATCGGCGGGTCAGAAGATTCCCGGTATCAGCCACCAGCTGCGCTTTCGATAAGCGGCCCACTCAGGGTGGCGCGACATGCTGACTTCTTTCATGACCATGTTCGTCGAGAACATCGTGCCCCAGAAAAACGCCAGCACGAGTGCCGGAATCCAGTGCCAGGCGAGCAGGGCGAATGCCCCGTAGACCATCATCTCGCCGAGGTAATTCGGGTGGCGAATGGCCTTGAACATGCCGTCGGTGATCAGACCCTTGCGCAATTTCAATGTACAGTATTTCTGCACATCTGCGCACGTCATGATGATGCAGCCGAGCAGGCACAGCAGTACGCACAGGCTGATCCAGACCGGTTGCGGCAGCGGGTAGTCCATTGAAGTGCGTCCCGAGATGATCAGCCAGCCGGCCAGCCAGTAGAGCGCGAGCCCCGCGGCGCCGAGGATGCCCGCAAGAATCGTCGTTCGATGTTGCCATTTGGCATCGGGAAACAGCAGATCCTTGATCAGCCAATTGATCCCGTAGCCGCCGTGCAAGGCGAGATAGATCCACGCGGCGTTCGAGGTTGCAGCGGGTGTCCGCCCGGAATAGAACCAGATCAGCAGGGCAAAGAACGGCAGCGATCCGGCCTTCTGGATGTTGATGATCGTCGCCAGCTTGAATGGCCGAGGTCCGCCGCCGATATCGAACATGATCCATTGGTTGAAGCGCTGCAATGCGATGGCCGAAGCTGGAGCCTTGCCAGACGTGATGCTTGCTACTGGATGGGGCATGGGAGATTCCGCGATGGCGTGATAGCGACGTCCATCAGCATCTCAAAACCAGACTTCCCTGCACATCCCTCCCGGCTCAACGCGCCGTCCCGGGCTCCTACAGGAGCCCAGTGCTTCACGGCATAGCGCAAATGCGGCATCGAACCATCAAAAAGTGTAGCCTCGGCTTCCCCAGGCGCAACCCAGGTGATCACGATGAAACTCGATATCAACGGTCGGGAGCAGGAGGTTGATGCGACTGACGATATGCCCTTGTTGTGGGTACTGCGTGACGTAGTTGGATTGACCGGCACCAAGTTCGGTTGCGGCATCGCCCAGTGCGGCGCCTGCACGGTTCACGTCGACGGAGCTCCGATTCGGTCCTGCATCACGCCGGCATCGGCCTTGGTCGGAAAAAAAATCACGACGATCGAGAGCCTCGGCATCGACGGATCGCACCCGGTCCAGCGCGCCTGGATCGAACACGATGTCGTGCAATGCGGTTACTGCCAATCGGGGCAGATCATGTCGGCGGTTGCCTTGCTCAAGGCCACACCAAAGCCGTCCGATGCCGATATCGACTCGGCGATGGCCGGCAACATCTGCCGTTGTGGCACGTATCAGCGCATCCGATCGGCCGTGCATCGCGCCGCCGAATTGATCGAGGAGAATCATCATGACGCGTGATCCTGGCGATCTTTCGCAGCCTTCGCGGCGACGTTTTCTCGGCACCACGGCCTCGCTGGCCGGTGGTCTTGTCATTGCGTGTTTCGTGCCGTTCGGTAAACGAGGCCTGTTTGCCCAGGAAGGCGCTGCGCCTGCCGCAGCCGCGATGGATCCGAATGCCTTTGTGCGCATCGGCAGCGACAACACGATTACGATTCTTATCAAGCACTCGGAAATGGGCCAGGGCGTCGCCACCTCGCTGCCGATGGTTGTCGCTGAAGAGCTTGATTGCGACTGGTCGAAGGTACGCATGGAGAACGCGCCGAATGCGCAGGTCTATGCGAACAGCGCGTTCGGCATCCAGGGCACCGGTGGATCGACCAGCACGCTCGAATCATTCGATCAGATGCGCCAGGCCGGCGCGATGGCCCGCGCGATGCTGGTTGAGGCGGCTGCGCAAAAGTGGAAAGTCGATGCATCGGCTTGCCATACGGAAAATGGCTACGTGATTTCGGGAGCGCACAAGGCCAGCTATGGCGAACTCGCCGACGCTGCGGCCAAGCTGAAAGCACCTGCGAAAGTCACTCTCAAGGATTCCTCGAAGTGGGCCTTGATCGGCAAGCCCACGCGACGCATCGACAGCCTGGCCAAGGTCACCGGTACGGCCGGGTTCGGCATCGATGTGAAGCGGCCCGATTTGCTGACCGGCGTGATCGCGCGGGCGCCGGTTTTTGGCGGCAAGGTCAAGCGTTTCGATGCGAGCAAGGCCAAGGCAGTGCCGGGCGTGGTCGATGTAATCCAGGTGCCGAGCGGAATCGCCGTTCTCGCCAAGCACTTCTGGGCGGCGAAGAAAGGCCGTGATGCGCTGGAGATCGAATGGGACCTCGGTGTCGGCGCCACGTTGTCCTCGGTCGCGATGCGGGCTGATTATCGCGAGCGAGCCAAGGCAACTGGTGTGATTGCCAAGAAGGCCGGCGATGTGGATGCCGTACTGAAATCCGCCAGCAAGCGCATTGATGCGGAATACGAATTACCCTTCCTCGCCCATGCGCCGATGGAGCCACTCAACTGCACGGTCGAAATTGGCAAGGATGGATGTGAGATCTGGACCGGTACGCAGTTCCAAGGTGTTGATCAGGGGGTGGTCGCGCAGATCCTCGGCATCAAACCGGAACAAGTGAAGATCAATACGCAATTCCTCGGTGGCGGTTTCGGCAGGCGCGCGAATCCGCATTCGGATTTCATTGCCGAAGCCGTGCATGTGGCCAAGACCGTGAACAAGCCAGTCAAGATCGTCTGGACGCGTGAAGATGATATCCATGGCGGCTATTATCGACCGATGTGGTTGTCGCGCTTCTCCGCTGCATTGGGTGCCGATGGCAAGCCTTCAGCGTGGTCGCATACGATCGTCGGTCAATCGATCATGGCCGGCACGCCGTTCGCCGCATTTTCGATCAAGGATGGCGTGGATTCCGCGTCGGTCGAGGGCGCTGCCGATTCACCGTACCTCGCCGCCATTCCGGCCCATCGCGTTGATCTGCACACGCCCGAGACACCGATTCCAACGCTTTGGTGGCGCTCGGTTGGGCATTCGCATACTGGGTTCGTCATGGAGAGCTTTGTCGACGAACTCGCGCACGCGGCCAAAAGTGATCCTCTGGAATATCACCGCAAGTTGCTGCCGGCCGATTCACGCAATCTGCGCGCTCTCGAACTGGCCGCGAAAGCGTTCGGCTGGGGCAAGCCTTTGCCAAAGGGTCATGCCGCCGGACTCGCCGCGCATGCCTCGTTCGGCAGCCATGTCGCGCAGGTTGCCGAGGTCTCAGTCGAGAACGGAAAGATTCGCGTGCATCGTGTGGTCTGCGCGATCGACTGCGGTCCAGTGGTCAATCCGTTGACGATCGAGGCGCAGATGCAATCAGCGATCGCATTTGGTCTGAGCGCCGCGTTGCACAGCGAAATTACCTTCAAGGATGGCAAGGTCGAGCAAAGCAATTTCAATGAGTATGTCGTGCTTCGCATCGACGAGATGCCGAAGGTAGAAGTACATATCGTTCCGAGCACCGAAAAGATGGGCGGTGTCGGCGAACCGGGCTTGCCACCGATCACACCGGCGGTCGCGAATGCGGTGTTTGCATTGACCGGCAAGCGCTTGCGCAAGCTACCGCTGACGCTGGCCTGATTCGATGATGTCACTCGCCGATGTTGGCGGGTGACATCAATCCATGGACGTCTCGTGCGTACGCCGTACGCAGCAAGTTGTGGAAGTGCCATAGGCCGCTTTCGCGTTTCGGACACAGGCGACCGGCGTTGTACGTGCCGGAAGCCAGGCCGCGTTGAACGGCTTCGCAAATTGACACATCTTCAAGCTGTACTTCATCACTGAATTCAGCGTCGCGAGCAATTCGTGACTGCGCCTTTTCATCCTGCGCATAGTAGAAATCAAACTCGACCCGACAGCGTTCCGGGCCAAGCGGAATGATGCGATTGGTCTGCAAACGACCCGGCATGATGTTGAGCATGATGTTCGGGTAGATCTGGTAGTAGAACGCCTCGCCTTCGCCGTAGATGTCGCCGCCATCGCGCAATGGCGAGGATTGCAGGCTGTGCCATGCAAACAGTTCGGTATCGTAGGCGCGGTAATCGAGGATTTTCGACAGGCCCGGATGGACGTGGGGCAGGTGGTAGCCTTCGAGGAAGTTGTCGACATAGACCTTCCAGTTGCAGGCGATGTCGTAGATCTCGCGACGCTCGAAGCACATCGCTGACAAGTCAATCGGTGCAATGCGTTCGACGATGCCCGCATAGACATCGTCGAACGCAGATACTTCATCGCTGAGCGCGACAAAGATCAGCCCCTGCCATTCGTGCACGCGCAGGTCGGGCAGTCGAATGTCGCCGACATCGAAATCCTTCGCATCCTGCATCTCCGGCGCGCTGCGCAACTGGCCATCGAGGTTGTAGGTCCAGCCGTGATACTTGCAGTGGAGCGCTTTCGCGCCCTTGCCATTGCACAACGCCAGCGGCCCGGCGCGATGGCGGCAAACGTTTGGAAATGCACGCAGCACCCCGTCCTGTCCACGCACGATCAGTACCGGCACCTTGCCGATCGTTTCCACAATGTGATCGCCGGCATCGGCCAGTTGCGCGTGTTGAGCGACGAGCTGCCAGCTGCGTGCGAACACCGCATTGTGCTCAAGGTCGTGCATTGACTCACCAAGGTAGCAACGTGCTGGCAGCGCGTGAGCCTGGTCGAGGAGCGTTGTCTGAGTCTCATTGATCATGGTTGTCAGTCTTTCCGCCGACACGGCGTTGAATGATGTTGTCACCCAGTGTCGCCCGGCACGCCATCCTGTGCAAAGATTGGTGCGCCTGCCAAGAGCTTGGCGGTGTTGGGTCCGCAGCATCCTGTTTTCGAGTTTTCAATCGATGGGTCTCAACATTATTTCACTTGTTTTGATCACTTCTCTGGAGCACTCATGGCTGGCATTCGCATATCCGTTTTGATGATTGGGCTCTTGCTCGGAGCCGTTGCTGCCAATGCCAAGTCACCCGCCCAGGCGACTGATGCCAAGCTGCTGGCGCGCGTCGAGCGCGTTCTTGCGAAGACGCCGCTGATCGATGGTCACAACGACCTTCCGTGGGAGATGCGCACGCGCGAGGGCGGTGTCGATCTCAACGTCGATCACGCACACATGCAGCGCCCGGCCAATGCGCCCGATGACTGGGTGGGTCTGATGACGGATATTCCACGCTTGCGTGCGGGTCGCGTCGGGGCTCAGTTTTGGTCGGTCTGGATTCCGGCAACCACCACGGGGCCGGAAGCGATCAAGACCACGATCGAGCAAATCGATATCGTGCACATCATGGCTGCGCAGTACCCGCAGGCATTTCAGATGGCCTATACCGCTGACGACATTGTGCGCATCCACAAGGCCGGTCGTGTCGCTTCGCTGATCGGTATCGAAGGCGGTCATCAGATCGACAACTCGATGGCTGCCCTGCGTCAGATGTACTTGCTCGGCGTGCGCTACATGACCTTGACCCATACGCTCAATACCGACTGGGCTGATTCGGCCACCGCCAATCCGCAACACAATGGACTGACCGGATTCGGCCGCGCCGTCGTCGGCGAGATGAACCGGCTCGGCATGATCGTTGATCTGAGCCATGTCTCGCCGAAGACCATGAAAGATGCCATCGCCGCCAGCCAATCGCCGGTGATGTTCTCGCACTCGGGAGCGCGTGGCCTGATCGATCACCCGCGTGATGTGCCGGATGACGTCCTGCGCATGGTCGGGAATAACCACGGCATCGTCATGGTCAACTTCTACCCGGGCTATATCTCGCAGGCGCGTGCGCGTTGGGATGCCGATCATGCGGCTGAGGCGACCCGATACAACTCGCCGCCGTATGTCGGCCTGTACATTGGTCAGCCCGAACGCGCGGCCGCCGCGATGGCCGAATGGGAGCGCCTGCACCCGCCGCCAACCGTGACTCTCGCAGACGTCGCCGATCATCTGGACTACATCCGCAAGATTGCCGGCATCGAAAGTGTTGGTCTCGGTTCCGATTTTGACGGCATTCCGGTCGTGCCAGACGGGCTAGATGGCGTCGACAAGTATCCGGTCCTGCTCGTCGAGCTGGCCCGTCGCGGCTGGACCGATGCCGAGCTGGCTGCCGTTGCTGGCGGCAACATGCTTAGGGTCATGCGCGCCAACGAGACGATCGCGCGGAAATTGCAGGCGACCCAAGCGCCTTCAGCGGCGAAAATCGAGGACGACAGGAACCCGCGTTCCCGTCCTGAGTAGCGTCAGTTTGGCTACCCGGCGATAACTTGCCCGGTCACCAAGAGCGAGCTCCGGCTTCTGTGGGTCGGCGCCATGCGCTGACGCTTTTCCTTCATTCCCGGGCCAAAGCGTTCGATCACAGATCGAACCAACAACGAAGCGGTAACGCGAGAAAAGACAACAAAGTCGGCGCGCCATCTCGCGGCTCCGGCTTCTGTGGGTCGGCGCAATGCGCTGACGCTTTTCCTTCATTCCCGAGCAAAAGCGTTCGATCACAGATCGAACCCACCAAGAGCGGGCTCTGGCCCGAATGGCACTGACTTAAGCGAAAAGCGGGTGCAAATCCCCATTTTTCGTCATTTCTGCGAAGGCAGAAGTGCTTTTCAACAGCCGCATGGCTGGTCAATCCAGCGCCTTCGGCACTTTGCAGATCCCCAAAGGCGCTGGATCCCCGCATTCGCGGGGATGACGGGCTTAATTCAGCGCCATTCGGCTCTGGCCCCTGTGGGTCGGCGCTATGCGCTGACGCTCTTCCGTCACCCCGGCCAAGAGCATTCGATCAACGATCAGAGCCACCCAGGGAAAAATCACCCAACCGCCAAAAATCGCCGAATTCTCTCCGGAATTCAGCGATTTGACGATTATTTGATGAAAGCTTGATGGCGTTTATAAACCTCGGATCGCATTCCGCGCCACGATGAGTTCGCCGGACCATGCGCAATCGCGGTGGTCCGCCCAATCCCTCGTTGCGGAGAATCCGGATGCGTGTCTTGCCTGTTTCGTTTTTGCTGCTGGTGTGTTCGATCATTTCGTTCAACTGTTTTGCTGGAGTCGTCGTTTCACCGCCGCGCTACGCGCTGTACTCCGACTTTGACAACAAGATTGCTGCCGAGTCGATCGGAAACCGTGGCGCAAGTTATGGCGAGCCCGTAGATCTGGGGAATCTGACGGGTGAGTTCGTTGAAGTCACGCCGGGACAAAATCGCCTGCGTGTCAGCAATAACTTGAGCAGCACGGTTGCGCGCCGCATGCGCTGGTCAATGATGGGCAATGCCGAGATCGCTCAAGGCGAAGTCAGAATGTCGTTCGATCTGATCGCGAGCGCGCTCGACAAATACAGTTTCAATGTGCGCGAAAGCGCCACCTCAGCCAAAACATTCCTGACCGTCTCCTTCAGCACCACGGGCTCGATCACCACGAGCGATGCGAATGGCAACATCGCAACGACACTCAATGCCTATGCGGCCAACGTGCCCCTGCATGTCGACCTCATCTTCGACATGGACGCGCGCACCAGCACGATTGTTTTGGGAGGTACGACGGTTGCCAGCGGACGTGCGTTTGGCGTTGCTGATCGCGGCATCGGTAGCCTTCTGATCGGCTACCTCGCGAGTTCAAGCGGAAACACGTTTGATCTGGACAACGTGAAGATCAGCGGCCCACTGCCGTTCCCGGTGGCGCTCAACGCGGGGTTCGAAGACAAGACCGCCGGCTTGCCGATCGGACTGGGCGGGGCGGCGTTGAACGAGCCGTTCAGCAAATCCGCTAGCATTGCTGCGATCGTCACCCAGGCGGCGCCCGGTGTGAATATTCTCGATGTTTCGAGTAGCAATACAGCGTCGGCGCAGGCGCTGCGCTGGCAGCTCCTCGACAATCTTGAGGTGCGTTCGGGTCTCCTCATCATGGATTTCGACATGTTGATGGCAACACGTGATCGCTACCGCGTCGGCCTGCGCGAGCGAACCAGTTCGGCTCAATCGTTCTTGAACTTCTCATTCCAGGCCAACGGCACGATGGCGGTGGACGATGCCAACGGCACCGTGTTTCTATCCGGCGTCACCTATGATATCGGCCATGTCTATCAGTACCGCATCGTCTTCGATCTCGGCGCCGGCACCTACGACATCTTTCGCGACGGCATCCCGCTGATCCGCGAGCGTGTCCATGGCATCACCGCGCGAGGCATCGGAGCGATCCTCTACGGTATCGACAACGGCGCGGATATCAGCGCGCACCTTCAGTTCGATTCGTTGCGCGT
>JBDSPX010000360.1:0-4918 GCA_039930065.1 Dokdonella sp. | reverse complement strand
CTGCCGGACTGGCTACCGCTTCAGGGCTGGCTGCATGCACAGAAGCGCAAGCGATACCGAGTGAAACGATGAGCAGCTTCTTTGCGGAACGTAAGGTGAAAGCGATACGAATCGACTTCATGACGCGGCGTCTCCTGACAGGAATCAGGTATGACACCTACTTTCAGGATTTGTTCACTCTGCCGAACTCGGAAATGTCTTTTGGAATTCGTGCGGCGGCTTGTTGCGCCATCGTTCAAAGTGAACGAGCCCGCCCGAGGCTCCCTGTGCTTCGACATTTCGGGCCCGGTCGGTGAGCCCCGCGATCGGAGTGTCAGTCGCCACAGCCATCGAAGGAATCCGCGAACAGGGCGTCGCAGCCGCTGCCGGTGCTCGCTGAGACCATCACATACTTCTCGTCGGCATCGCGCGTGCTGAAATAAATGCGGCAGATGTTCGGTCGCTGCACACTTTCAACGGTTCCGAAAAAACCGTCTGCCGCAATCGCCGCGCCGTCGATCGTCAGCGCGTTTCCATCGGCAAAGACGCCAACGGGAGCCGACCAGGTTGCACCATTGTCCGCCGATGATACTGACCAGACCTGCTTGTCGGTCCGCGCATAGGTGACCCCATTGCGGAAGTTGTAATAGGAAGCGAGGGTTCCATCGCTCTGTCGGAGCGTGCGTCCAACATTATGGACATACGCAGGAATTCGCGGATCGGCGTTGCCGCAAATCGGATCAAGGATCCAGCAATAAGGCGTGCCGATGTAGAGATCCGCTTCGTTGAGTTCGGCCGAGGTGCCGGGTGGGACCGCATCGATGAAATTGAACTGGCCGCTGCCGCCGCCGCTGCCGAATGCACCCGGACCAGAATCAACCCGCATGAACAATTGCCCATCCACGAGCCCGAATGTGCCGACGTGATTTCCCGCAAATGGCGATTGCAGCGGACCCTGGTGCTGAACGCTGATATTGGACGGTGTGCTGCCCAAATCGTTGACGCTGCTGTTGTAGTTGTATTGACCGACGCTGGTGCCGACATTTTCGGTCCACGCGAACAGTTTCCAGGTACCCCCGAGCGGGTCAAAAGCAGCACGCAAGTAATCGAGTGGCGGGTCGATCGATGCGCCAAAATTCGTGTAAGGCGCACTGCCGATCTGGTAGCCAAGCTGGCCATCCAGGGTGAAGTGCTAGCCATCGGTCGAAGTGGCATGCGAGAACTCGCCGAGTACCGAGGATGCCGGAAAATCGGGATCGTCGTTAGCCAATACCCACAAATGATAGAGGCGAGTGACTGGATCCCAGGCGATGGTGTTGCGCAATGAGCTGCCGCCGGGAGTCAGATCTGAACCCAGGCGCACGCCGTTGAGCTTGACTGGGCAAGTGCGCGTACCTAGCTCGGGTGCAACTGCCAGGCTGATCTGGGCAACTGCCGTCAGGCAAGTCGAGGACAACAACACGATCAGTCGAGTAGAAATTGTCATTGCGAAACCCCTTGCGCCGTTTGATGGGCGAACGATACTGGTTCTGGAGCCAGTTCGCGCGGGTTCCGGTTTCGACGCGGCGAGCCATGTCGGCTATCGTTCGCACTTGCCGCTGCCTTGTGGCTCGATTTCGTTGACTGAGCCTGCCTCAATACGACCCGGCCACGCTCATCTGCTCAATCCGTCAACTTTCGTCAAACGTGATCAAGGGTCGTTCATGCACGCAGAATTCTGGTTGCAGCGCTGGCGCGAGGGGCGCACGGGTTTCCACCGCGACGAGGTCATGCCCTTGCTGGCCAAGCACTGGTCTTCGCTGGCCTTGCCCGAACACAGTCGCGTATTGGTTCCGCTGGCGGGCAAGTCGCGCGACATGCTTTGGTTGGCGGCCCAGGGCCATCGCGTGCTTGGCGTGGAATTGTCACCGCTGGCGGTCCAGCAGTTCTTCGATGAGAACCACCTGCAGCCAAGCATCCACGAATCCGCCGCTGGTCGACACTTTGTTGCCGGGCCAATCGAACTGATCTGTGGAGATTTGTTTGATCTTGATGCGGATGCAGTTTCCGAATGCGCTGGCGTTTATGACCGCGCTGCCCTGATCGCCCTGCCAGCGGACATGCGTCCACGCTATGCCTCTTATCTTTCACGCATCCTGCCAGCAGGATCGCAGATGCTGCTGATCGCACTCGATTACGCACAAGCCGAAATGGAAGGGCCGCCGTTCTCGGTCGATGCGGACGAAGTGGCCACGTTGTATGCCGACGCGTGGCAAACCACATTGCTCGAACGGCGTGACATTCTTGCCGATGATCCGAAGTTCGCTGAAGGTGGCGTCACAGCTCTGCACACCGAAGTTTGGCGGCTGCATCGATCCTCTTGATTGGGCCCGACGATAGTCACTACATGCGCCTTCTCCCGTTGGGAGCAGAAAAGGCAGAGCAAACCCACGACGTTCAAGAGCGCAATTGACCTGCCGCTGGGTCGAAATCAATGGTTGCCGGCAGACACCCAGAGGAAACCTCAGTCGCGATTGCGATCAGGAAGTCACCTCAGCTTGGTTAGACCCCATCAATTCATTTTTCCGTTCGGCTGTTCAGAGGTTCTGGTAATTCGGTCCGCTGCCGCCTTCGGGAGTGACCCAGGTGATGATCTGGTAGGGATCCTTGATGTCGCAGGTCTTGCAGTGCACGCAGTTGGCGGCGTTGATTTGCAGGCGCTTGCCGGCCGCGTCGTCGACGATCTCGTACACGCTGGCCGGGCAGAAGCGCGTGCACGGGTTGTTGTATTCCACCGTGCAGCGCGTCACGCAGATGTCAGGTTCAGCGACGTGCAGATGAATCGGCTGATCCTCGTCGTACTCGGTGGCGGCGAAATAGATACTTGACAGGCGGTCGCGTGGCGGCAGGCTGCGTTCCGTCCAGTCGCGGTTCGGTGACTCGTACTCGCTGATCTTTTTCAGGGCGGAGTGATCGGCACGGTTCTTCAACGTCCACGGTGAAAGTCCTGCGGTGACCGTTTCCCAGCCGGCATTGGCGAGGCCGAACAACAGGCCCTTGTGGAATCCCGGACGGATATTGCGCACCTTGCGCAGTTCCTTCATGACCACCGATCCGCGCAACTTGGCATCCCATCCGGCCGAGGTGCCGGTGGCGGCTATGTGCTCGGCGGCCAGCATTCCTGAGCGCATGGCCTGATGGGTGCCCTTGATTTTCGGCACATTCATGAGGCCGGCAGAATCACCAATCAGCATCGCACCGGGCATCTCGACCTTGGGCAGCGATTGATAGCCGCCTTCGATCAGTGCACGTGAGCCCGCGGAAAGGATTTCGCCGCCTTCGAGCAGGGGCTTGATCAGCGGATGGTTCTTCAGTTGCTGGAACGCTTCGAACGGCTTGAATTCCGGATCGATGTAGTCGAGGCCGGCGACGAAGCCAATCGCGATGCGGTCGTTGTCGAGGTGATAGATGAAGCTTCCGCCGTAGGTCGTCGAATCGAGCGGCCAGCCGAGTGTGTGCACGGTCTTGCCCGGCTCGACCCGGCCCGGCGGAAGTTGCCAGAGTTCCTTGAGGCCGATGCCATAGGTTTGCGGATCACTGTCCGCATCGAGCTTGTAGCGGGCGATCAATTGCTTGCTGATGCTGCCGCGGCAGCCTTCGCCGAGCACCGTGATCGGCGCGACGATGTCGATGCCTTCGGTGTAGCCGGGCTTGTGCGAGCCGTCGCGGGCCACGCCCATGTCGCCGATGCGTACGCCTTTGACGGCACCCGCTTCGTCGATCAACGCCTCAGCAGCGGCAAAGCCTGGAAACACATCGACGCCGAGCGCCTCGGCTTGCGGCGCGAGCCAGGCGCATAGCGCACCGAGCGAGACGATGAAATTGCCGTGGTTATGCATTTGCGGCGGCGTGATCGGCGATTTGGTCGCCTTTTCGTGATCGCGCAACCACCAGAACTCATCCTTGGTCACCGGCACGCAGATCGGCGGAGGATTGACGCCCCATTCCGGCAACAACTCATTGAGTGGCTCGGGTTCGATCACCGCGCCTGAAAGAATCTGCGCACCAATCGTCGAGGCTTTCTCGATCACGCAGATGTTCAGATCGGGTTTGAGCTGCTTGAGGCGGATCGCAAAGGCGAGCCCAGCCGGACCGGCGCCAACGGTGATGACGTCATACTCCATCGTTTCGCGTTCGCTCATTTCGATCTGCCGTTGCCATGGTTCAAAGGCCATTGTCGGGGTTAGCGACGCAAGCAGCAATTGCGGAATTTGCCATAATCGGGTCAACAAGCAGAGATCAAGCATGAGCACGAGCCAAGAACCCGAACTTTCCGAAGCCCGCCTGCGTGGCGCGAGCGCCTTTCAATTGCTGCACTGGATGGCCTCAGAACGGACCACCGCGGTGCGGCTTCAGGCCATCTATGCCGCTGCGATCGCCGCTGAAAATGGCGCGCTTGGCGCGTATGTCGCCATCGATGAATCCGCGCCCGGGGCCGCTCGCGAAAGTGACGCACGACGCACGGAAAAAACCGCTATCGGTCGTCTGGATGGCTTGGCCGTCGCGATCAAGGACAATATCGATGTGGCCGGATTGCCGACCGCACTCGGCCTGGCCGGTCGCAAGCAGCGCGTGGCCAAGACGGATGCCAGCGTGGTCGCCCGCTTGCGCGCCGCAGGAGCCGTGATCCTCGGCAAGACCGCCGTTGACGAAGCCGCTCTCGGTACGACCGGAACGACAGCGGATTCCGGGCCGACGCACAATCCGCATCGCCATGAATTCATCGCCGGCGGTTCATCAGCCGGATCGGCAGCCGCTGTCGCTGCGGGTTTATGCAGTTTCGCGATCGGCACCGATACGCTCGGTTCGGTGCGCATTCCGGCCAGTCATTGCGGCATCTTCGGATTGCGCCCAACGCTTGGCGAACTGTCTACCAACGGCATAGTGCCGGCGGCACGTC
>JBDSPX010000359.1:0-2567 GCA_039930065.1 Dokdonella sp. | reverse complement strand
TGAGGACGAGCAACTGGCGAGCTTGCTGGCCAGCCCGCTCGATGCGGCGGCCGCGAATACCCTGCTTGATGCCTTGATCGACCGCCACGGTACCGGTCGTGTGATGTTCCGAAATCGCCGGGCCCAGGTTGGTGGATTTCCGCATCGCCTGCCTAAACTGGTCACTCTTGATGGCAGCGAGCTCGATGACGCGCAACGCCAGCATCTGCTCGCCGAATTTCACGCCGACCTGCAGGCGACGGCGCCTGAAATCGAACTGCCCTACGCGAGCGATCCCCGTCTTAATTGGCTGCTCGGGATGATTGATCAACTTGCCTCGGAGAAATTCCTGCTGATCTGTCGCAGCCAGGCCAAGGTGCTCGCGCTCGAAGAAGTACTGCGCACGCGCAGCGGGGTCAAGGTCGCACGTTTCCACGAAGGCATGAGCCTGCTCCAGCGCGATCGCAACGCCGCGTATTTCGCCGATGCCGAAGGGGCGCGTTTGCTGCTGTGTTCGGAAATCGGATCGGAAGGTCGCAATTTCCAGTTTGCCCACCATCTTGTCCTCTGGGATCTGCCGCTCGATCCGGATTTGCTCGAACAACGCATCGGTCGTTTGGATCGCATCGGCCAGAAGCACGACATCCTCATCCACAGTTGTGCTTTTTCGGGTACTGCGCAGCACGCGCTGACTCGCTGGTTCGATCTCGGCATGGACGCGTTCCGCAGCAGCCCTTCCGATGGCCGCGAACTGCTCAAGCGTTACGGCGCGCGCCTGGTCGAACTCGCAGAGCAACATGCGCACGGCGGCGAAGATGCCGATTCGGAACTCGATGCGCTGATCGGCGAAACCCGCGCCAGCCACGAAGAATTGTCGGCGCTGGTCAACAGCGGGCGTGATCGCTTGCTCGAATTGGCCAGCGTGCGCCAGAGCCACGCCGATCGCCTGCGTCGCGCCCTTGTCGATGCTGATGCCAATACGGCCAACGACGAATTCATCCTGCGCCTGTTCGAGCAGTTCGGCATCGAGAACGAGGAGCACGATCCGCGCACGGTGGTTCTCGACCCGGAGTATCTCAGCACCGACGGTTTTCCCGGCCTCAAGGATGGCCCGCAACAAATCACCTTCGATCGCAGTGTCGCGCTGGCCCGTGAAGATTTGCCGCTGCTGCGCATGGATCATCCGATGGTCAGCGGCGCGATTGATCTGTTGCTCGAAGGCGAACATGGCAATGCGTCATTCCTTGTCGATGACAGCCTGCCGGGACGCAGCGCGCTGCTTGAATGCGTCTACGTGCTGAACTGTGTGGCCGATCGCGAATTGGCGGTCGAGCGTTACCTGCCGCCGCTGCCGATCCGTATTGTCGTCGATAGCCGATTGTTGCCGCGCCACGAATACCGACCCGGTGCCGAATGCATCAAGCGATCGGCTGAGCGCGCGATCGAATATTCGCGCTATCGCAAACTACTGACCAAACTCGTAAAGCCAATGCTCGCGCACGCCGAGACTCTGGCTCGCGAACGCGCTCAGATCGAAATCGGCGCGGCACTGACAGCGATCGAGCGCGACCTCGGCGACGAGCATGCGCGCCTGATCGCGCTCGCCCGCGTCAATCCTTCCGTACGCTCCGAGGAAATCGATGCGGTCGATGCGGAACTGGAAGCCTTGCGTACCGCGATTCCGCAAGCGGCACCGCGTCTCGACGCCGTGCGCTTCATTTGTAGTGCGGATTTTCTCAATCTGGCTTGAAGCTGAGATTCGGTAGGAGCCCGTTCACGGGCGAGCTTTGGCCGTGCAAACAAGAGCTCGCCCGTGAACGGGCTCCTGCAAGGGGCTTCCGGTTCGACTCAGGCGGCCATCATCGGACGATCAGAACGTAGGGCCGGAGAAAACCCGCCTTTTGTTATCGTGCGCGAAATTGGCAGCGCGTAGCTTCCCCCACGAGCGACGGGATACGCTTTGCTCCTTCCGCTCTAAGTGCTGACGACGTTGCCTTGATTGTCTCTGAGTTCTCGAATCCACCACTGAACCATGTTCCGGTCGTCTTCAACAAACCGCATGTGGGAGGCAATATCCATCAGAGCAGGGCCATCTGGCTTGAGGAGTGTTTGCACGTATTCAATCAAATCGTCTGCTCGATGGGTGAACTCAAAACCATCATGATCGAACTCGACGACGTGTCCGGCGACAGCACCGTCCATCGCCATCAGAATGTAGTTTCCAGACGAGGGGGTTTCCCCGATTGCGAGGCACGTATCGACCCATTGCGGGACGCTTTCAGACCGCTCATCATCACTCAGGCCTTCGAACCAGCCACTGAATTCATCTTTTAACTCGGCCCATTCACAAGGGGGTGCAATGTGGCGAGCAGCATCTCCTGACGCTTGGTCGAGGTAGAAGACGATGCTGCCAAAAGTGTCGTAAAAATCTTGCAGCCGCCCGACATCTGGAAGATCCGTCTCATCATTTGCAGGGGTAGCGATATGCTTAAAACGAACGGTCTTTGTGTTCTCCTCGTTGTGAATCTGCTCGCACAAGAACTCGCCATAGTGCCCTAGCACCGCGGTCTCAAGGTCGACGAGCTTCA
>JBDSPX010000358.1:0-28738 GCA_039930065.1 Dokdonella sp. | reverse complement strand
ATAACTGCGACCCACGGTGAACGATCAGCTTCCGCTACCGAGTTGATTCGATGATGCCTGGTCAGCAGCAGAGTGCGTTGGGAAAGCATCCTGGATGTCATACGCATCCATTTCACTTGACGACACTCTGGGTCGCGTCGGCGTACGACCCATTGGTATACAAGTTGCTGAATATTCGATTCAGCAACATCAACCTCCCCTGAATTCGGTTCAGGTTCACCTGATGAGAGGAGTATTCAACTCGCAGCTGTTCGAACTGCTGCCGTAATCACGGTCGATTGGCGCATGCCTCGACCTTCCGGATGCCCAGGGAGAAACCAATGAGAATTCGTCTTGCACTGCTGTTGCTCAGTCTGCTTTGGTGCGGCGTCGCGTTTGCCTCCGACCATGACAAGGCCGACATTGTCTTCGCCCAAGCGCAGACGTCTGTGAAGGCGGCCGAAGCAACGGATGCGGCGACCTACGCGCCGGTTGAGTTGAACGCTGCACAAAGCAATCTTGCCGCAGCGCGCGGCGCGCTCGATCGGCGCAAGTGGAATGACAGCGCGATGAGTTCGGAGAAGGCACAAGCCGATGCGGAACTCGCCGCCGCTCGTGCTCGTGAAAAGCGCGCGACCGCGGCGATGGCCGAAATCGAAGCCAGCGTCGAGACACTGCGCCGTGAAATCAATCGACCAGGGAACTAAGCCATGAAAACGACCATGATCCGATTGAGCCCGATCCTCGGTGTGTTGCTGCTCGCCGCCTGCGCCACGGCACCAAAGGGGCCGCCGCCCGAAATCGTCAGACTCGATGGAGAGCTCAGTCGCTTGCGCGCCGATCCACGCATCGCACCGAATGCCGTTGACGAAATCGGCAAGGCTCAGGCAGCCGTCAACGTGATGTCCAATGAGGGCCGTCGACTCGATGAGCCGATGTTCCGCCATGGCATCTATATCGCCGATCGTCTAGTGCAGACAGCCGAGTCCGTAGGGCTGGCGCGCTATGCCGAACAGCATGGCAAGGACCTGGGCGTGGAGCGCGACCGTCTGCTTGTCGATGTGCGTAGTCGTCAGGCGGAAGACGCGCGTCGCGTCGCCAATGCCGCATTGGCCACGGCAACCGACGAGCGCCGCAGCGCCGAGATCGCCCGCGCTGATGCCGATGCGGCACGTTCCGAGCTGGAAGCCATGCGCACCCAGTTGACCGAGCTGCAAACCCAGCAGACCGAGCGCGGGCTCGTGGTGACTCTCGGCGACGTGCTGTTCGAGGTGGATCGCGCCGCGATCAAACCCGGTGCAACACGCGCACTTGATCAGCTTTCCGAAGCGTTGCGCACCGATCCCAACGCAAGCATCACGATCGAGGGCCATACCGATTCGACCGGCTCGCGCGAACACAATATGGATCTGTCGACCCGGCGTATGGATTCCGTGCGTGCCTATCTGGTCACCCATGGTGTCGAACCCGGCAAGATTACCGGTCGCGGTCTCGGTCCCGATTATCCTGTCGCGAGCAATGACACGGAATCAGGGCGCCAGCAGAATCGTCGCGTCGAAGTGATCGTCAACTCCAGCGTCGCCCGTTAAGTCACACTGCGGGCTGTTTGACCCCGCCCAGCGATGGGCGGGGTTTTTGTTGTCAGCCGCATACCCATTGCAATTTCCATCAGAGTTCGAGGCTGTCGATGACGGCGGGACAGTTAGGCCGTCTAGAATGGATGGTTTCCATCCTACGGAGACCGCTCATGTTGCGTCGCCTCTCTCTGAGCGTGATTGTCCTGACACTCGCCGCCTGCAACTCGCAGGAATCGGCCGCGCCGGCGCCGATCGCGCCATCGCCGCCGGCCATCAAGCCGGCGCCCGTCGTGCCGACCAATGAGGGTAGCTTCTCAGCCGATATCAAGGCGGAGGACTTCGCCGCTCGCCTGCAGAAACTCTCGTCAGATCAGTTCGAAGGCCGTCAACCCGGCACGATCGGCGAGCGCGTCACCACGGCGTATATCAAGGATCAGTTTGAGCGCATCGGGCTCAAACCCGGCAACAAAGGCAGCTGGTTCCAGACTGTGCCGATGGTGAAAACCACTTTGCAGGATCCGGCTGCGGTGAAAATCACGATCAAAGGCGCCAAGGGCGACTCGCAATTCGGCATCGGCAAGGACAGCGTCATCAACACCTTGAACGGCAGCATGGATGTCAGCCTGAAGGACTCGCCCATCGTCTTTGCGGGTTACGGCGTCAACGCGCCGGACTGGAACGATTACGCCGGCATCGACGTCAAGGGTAAAACGGTCATCGTGCTGGTCAACGATCCGGGCTGGGGCAACAACGATCCCGACCTGTTCAAAGGCAAGGCCCTGACCTACTTTGGTCGCTGGACCTACAAATACGAGGAAGCCGCGCGGCAGGGCGCAGCGGCGCTCTTCATCGTGCATGAGACAGCCGGCGCAGGCTATCCATGGCAGGTTGTGCAAAGCGGTTGGTCCGGGCCGCAACTGGCCTTGCCCGCCAGCGAGGATCCCGCGCCACGCTTGGAATCCGCTGGCTGGTTCAGCGAAGAGGCCGCAACGCGTCTGTTTGCAAGTTCCGGAGTGGATTTTGTTGCATTGAAGAAGGGTGCCGACGTGCGCGGTTTCAAGCCGGTCGAACTCGATGCGAAACTTTCAGTCGATTATCACAGCAAGATCGAGACGACCAGCTCCGAGAACGTGATCGGCATGCTGCCAGGCAGCGAGCACAGCGATGAGGCGATCGTCTACACCGCGCACTGGGATCATCTGGGCAAGGATGATAGTCTCAAGGATGATCAGATCTACAACGGTGCGATCGACAATGCGACCGGCGTTGCCGGCATCATGGAAATCGCCGAGGCGTTCGTCCACCAGGCCGCTCCACCGAAACGCTCGATCGTATTCGCGGCAGTGACTCTTGAAGAATCCGGTCTGCTCGGCGCGCAATACTATGTCGCGCACTCGCCATTCGCGCTGGACAAGACGGTCGCCGATATCAATATTGATGCGCTGCCGATCAATGGCCCGACGAAAAACGTTACCGTGATCGGCCTCGGCCAATCCGAGTTGGATGCTTACGTCGAAGCAGCGGCAAAGGTTCAGGGACGCGTGATCAGTGCCGACGAGTCACCCGAGAAAGGGCACTTCTTCCGCTCCGACCACGTCAACTTTGCTCGCGCCGGTATCCCGGCCTTGTATGCCATGAGCGGGTTCGATCTGCTCGATGGTGGTGAAGCGGCAGGACGCAAGGCCGCGGACGACTACACCGCCAACCGCTACCACAAGACCAGCGACAATTACGATCCGGATTGGGACTATCGCGGCGTGATCGAGGATCTCGAATTGCTCTACGCAGTCGGTCGCAAACTCGCCGACGAATCAAGCTTCCCGCAGTGGAAGTCCGGCGCCGATTTCTCGCGTCCGGCCAAGACCGACAAATAAAAAGACGGCGCGACTCGCTGACGACGAGCCGCGCCGAAACGTGATCCAACGGAGGGAAAACGCAGCCAAGACTGCAGGGCGATCCTGAATCGTGCGCGTCTCATAGGCGGAGACAGTGCGACGGATCGGACCTCGGCTGCCGCTCACTCATGGATTTGCCGCGATGCCCAAGCGCTTGGCATGGCCATTCGTTCACTGTGATTCCACGGAAACGTGAATGCGCCGATGAACCTGAAAGTCAGAGGCACAGGCGCTGGATCCCTACCCGCGCAGGGATGACGAGCTCGTTGGATGCTGTGCATCGGATGGCTCCGGCGGTTTGATGATTCGATCTTTGAAGCCGAAAAATGTGAACAAGCGTCAGGACTTGATTCAATCGCCAACGACTGAGATCGATCAGACTTTGCGTGGTCTTTTGCGGTTGCCGATCGTAATGACAGCCTTCGTGCGCGTACGTCGACCTGTCAGGCTCAACGGGAAATTGGTATAACCCCAGAGTTCTATCTTGACAAACCAATACGGAGAAGCTTCATGGGGCACACAATGCGATGGGCAGTGGCGATTCTGATGCTGGCCGGCCTGGCCGGCTGCCAATCCTCAAAAATGGTCAAATCGGAGGCTCTAGACCACGCACCGGTTCCAGCACCGGGCAAGGCGATGGTCGTTTTCTTCCGGGCTTCATCCTATGGCGGTGCTGTGCAGGCATCGGTCTACGACACCGGCGAAGCATCCGATCAGTTCATCGGTATCGTGTCCAAAAAGACCAAGATTGCCTGGCAAGCCGACCCCGGCGATCATCTCTTCATGGTGATTGCGGAAAACGCGGATTTCATGATCGCGCACCTTGAGGCTGGCAAGACCTACTACGCGCTCGTCAGTCCACGCATGGGTGTCTGGAAGGCGCGTTTCTCGCTGCTGCCAATCCACGCCGACGATGCAGCAAAGTACAACCTGCATTCGGCAGATTTCAATGACTGGATGCAAAGCACCGCGTGGGTGCGCAACACGCCGGAAAGCGAAGCCTGGTTCAAGAAGAACGAAGCCAGTGTTCGCGAGAAAAAGCTCAGCTACCTGCGCAAGTGGAATGCGGCCGATCCACAGCAACGCGAGGAACTCACCCTCAAGGCGGGCGACGGCGTATAGCGCAAACTTGGGCGAAGGCCTCGATGCCGTGTTGTCGAGGCCCTTCGGTAACCCTTGCTTGTCATTGGCGCAGTCGGCAAAGTCGATGGTCGGCCAAGAGGCCTTTGAATTCAGGGGAATCCACAATGACGATCTTGCGTAGCCTGCTCGCCCTATCGGTCTGCTTTGGCCTTCAACAAGCGGCAAGTGCCGATGAAGCATTCAGTGTGATCTTCGGTGAAAAAGTAGTCGGTCATCTGACCGCGACGCCCAGCGACGGTGAAACTGCGATCGTCTTCGACTACAAGAACAATGGCCGCGGACCGACGATGGCCGAGACGATCAAGCTCGATGCCAAGGGTTTGCCGACATCGTGGAAAATCAGCGGCGCGACGACCTTCGGCAGCAAGGTCGACGAGCATTTCTCGCAGCTTGGTGACAAGGCGAGTTGGACCGATTCGGTCGGCAGCGGCAGTCTCGATGTGCCAGATCACCGCCTGTATATCGGCCAGAGTGCCAGTCCCTGGGCGCTCGGCGTCTACGCGCGTGCACTGCTTGCCGACATTGATCACACGCTGCCGACCCTGCCGGCAGGCAGCATCCACATCGAGGAAGGCGACGCGCTGAAAGTCCAGGGCAAGAATGGAAGCGAGAGCGTTCGCAGCTATACCTTGAGCGGCCTCGATCTGAATCCCGAATATGTGTTGCTCGATGACAAGCAGGCGATGTTTGCCTACATCACCCCGAGTTTCGTCATCGTCCGCGAAGGCTTCGAAGGCGAGGAGAAGCGCCTGCGCGGAATCGCCGAGCAATTGTCGACGACGCGTTTCGAGACGATCCAGAAACAGGCTGCGCATCACTACGAAGCGCCGATCCGCATCCGCAACGTGCGCGTATTCGACCCGAAAGTTTCGGCGATGTCCGACCCGGTTTCAGTGCTGGTCATGGGCCAACACATCGCGGCTGTTGAAGCCCTCGACAGTCCGGCAACGCCGGGCGAGGTGTTGATCGACGGCGAAGGCGGCAGCCTGATCGCCGGCCTCAATGACATGCATGCGCACGTTTCTCAGGGTGGCTCCCTGCTCAACGTCGTTGCAGGGGTGACCTCGATGCGCGACATGGGCAACGACAATGCCGTTCTCGAAAACCTGATCAAGCGCATCGACGCCGGCACGATCGCGGGGCCGCGCATCACGCGCAGCGGCTTCATCGAAGGCAAGAGTCCGTTCAACGCGAACAACGGCATTCTGGTTGACAGCCAGCAAGCCGCCATCGACGCGGTGCGCTGGTATGGCGCGCGCGGCTATTGGCAGGTAAAACTATACAACAGCATGAATCCGGCCTGGGCCAGGCTGACCATCGCCGAAGCGCATCGTCTGGGCATGCGCGTCGCGGGTCATATCCCGGCGTTCTCGAACGCCGATGCAATGCTCGATGCGGGCTATGACGAACTCACCCACATCAATCAGACCATGCTCGGCTGGGTACTCAAGCCCGATGAGGACACGCGCACGCTGTTGCGCCTGACCGCGCTGAAGCGCTTGCCCGCACTCGATCTGCAATCGGAAAAGGTGCAGCACACGATCCAGCATATCGTCGACAAGAAGGCCTCATTGGAGCCGACTATTGGTATCCATGAAGCCCTCTTGTTGTCACGCGACGGTGAAATTCCCGCGGGACAAGTCGATACGATCGATCACATGCCGATCGGTGCTCAACGCGATGCGAAGCAGGCCTGGTCGGACATGTCTGCTCCGGGCGATGCCGAAGCCTATGCCGGTGCCTGGCAGAAGATCCTCGACACCCTGAGCATCATGCACAAGCGCGGCATCCTGTTGATTCCGGGCACCGATACCGGCGGCTCATTCACCTACCATCGCGAACTCGAACTGTTCGAGAAAATCGGCTATAGCGCAGCCGAAGTGCTCAAGCTGGCGACCTTTGACATGGCCAAGTATCTCGGTCGCGATCAATCACTCGGTTCGAGAGAGAAAGGCAAGCTTGCCGACTTCTTCCTCGTACCGGGTGATCCGACCAAGGATCTCAAGGCCATCAAGCACATCCGCATGGTGATCAAGGATGGGGTTGTGTATTACCCAGCCGAGGTCTATCCGCATTTCGGCATCAAGCCATTTGCCGATGCGCCGAAGGTGACCTTGCCGGGGCACTGAATCCATTCTGCGAATCCGTAATCAAACGCCGCCGGAACTTCGAGCGCCTCTGTAGGAGCCCCTTCAAGTGCGAGTTTTCCGTCAAGCTATACCTAACGGCTCGCCCCTGAAGGGGCTCCTACATGAGAGGAATTTGGAATTTTCGCGGTGTCGTTGCGTCGTCAGAAACGCTCATTGGCCGGAAGATATCGCCATTGTCCTTCCGGCAACTTGCCCAATGAGATCCGGCCGATGCGCAGACGCCGTATCGAGACGACATCGAGTCCGACTTGTTTGCACATTGCGCGCAACTGACCGCCCTGCACCCCCTTGATCGCAAAACGCAGACGCACTTCGTTCTGCCAGCTGACCTTGCACGGCGGTAGCTCGCGGCCTTCGTAGCTGAGTCCGTGATTGAGCCGCCGCAATCCCCACGGAGCGATCTCGCCGCTGACTTCGACGATATATTCGTGTTCGATCTCGTCGCCGTCCTCGGTCAGGCGGCGCCAGACACGACCATCCTGAGTCAGCACGATCAAGCCGCTGGCTTCGCGATCGAGTGGAATCAGCGGAGTCAGGTTGGCCAAATGCCGCTTCAATGCGCGCACATCGCTCGGATCCTCGTCCCAGCGCGACTCCGCTGAAATCAGACTTGCTGCGGGATGGCTGCCACTGATCGCGTCGAATCCTTGCGGCTTGTGCAGCAGTAGCGTGGCCGGCTCCAGCGGTTTGAGACTTGCATCGGCATCGATCGTCACCACCTCAGTGGTCACCTTGTGCTGCGGTTGATCAACGACGATGCCGTCGACCGACACCCAGCCGCCTTCTACGTAGCGTTCGGCATCAGCGCGCGAACAGCCGCGCAGCGCGGCGACGCGTTTGGACAATCGAATCGGTTCTGACATGGGTGCAACTTTTTGAGGGTGATGAGCCGCAGTGTACGGGGTTGCTCCCGACCACGATGCACTCGCTCAATCGCTACAGCTCAGCGCGCCAATCCAGTTGGAGAAAATCACCGTGATCCCACTCTCGATTCTCGATCTCGCACCGGTTACCGAAGGCAGCGATGCGCGGCAGACGTTCGCCAACACGCTGGATCTCGCGCGCAATGCCGAACGGCTTGGCTATCGGCGCTACTGGTTGGCCGAACACCACAACATGCCGGGCATAGCGAGTGCAGCCACCGCCGTATTGATCGGTCATGTCGCCGGAGGCACGTCGACGATCCGCGTCGGTGCAGGCGGCATCATGTTGCCCAACCACGCGCCGCTGCAGGTGGCCGAGCAGTTCGGCACGCTCGCGTCGCTGTATCCCGGCCGCATCGATCTCGGCCTCGGCCGCGCGCCCGGCACCGATCAGGCGGCCGCGCGTGCTTTGCGTCGCAGTTATGAGAACGCCGAAGAATTTCCGGCCGACGTGGTCGAGTTGTTGCGCTACTTTGAACCGGCCAAATTCGGTCAAGCCGTCCGCGCGGTCCCGGGCGCGGGAGTCAATGTGGAAACGTGGATACTCGGTTCGAGCCTGTTTGGCGCGCGCCTCGCGGCGATGCTCGGATTGCCCTACGCGTTCGCTTCGCATTTCGCACCGGCCTCGTTGGTCGATGCGTTGGCGCTGTATCGTCGGGAATTTCGCCCCTCCGCGCGCCTCGCCAACCCGCAGGTGATGCTTGCCCTCAATGTCGTCGCCGCGGAAACCGATGAAGAAGCCGGTCGTCTGTTTACGACTCAGCAACAGGCCTTCGTCAAGTTGCGGCGCGGCGTTCCCGGCTTGGTGCCCCCGCCTCTTGCCAGCGCACAAGCCATCCATGACTGGTGTACGCCGATCGAGAAAGCGGGCGTCGATCAGGCATTGGCGTGTGCCGTAGTTGGCTCAAGCGAAACCGTTCGCGTTGGCCTACGCGGCTTTGTCGAAGCACACCAGCCTGACGAACTGCTGTTGACTGCGAACATTTTCGATCATGGTGCGCGAGTGCGCTCATTCGAGTTGGCCATGCGCGCCGCACAAGAAGCCTGATTGACGGTCTGATTGGCACTCTGTCGATCATTCAAACTCGCGTATTTGCCCTGAAGTCCAGGCTGGCGCGGGCAATCCCGAGGGTGCCGTTGAGAGTCTCATCAATCAGATGGGTTGCTCTGTTGCTGGAGAAAGCGTCAGCGCGCAGCGCCGACCCACAAAAGCCGAATTAGCGCGGGGTTCTCGTTGTTTTGCTTTGCGTTACCGCTTCGTCGTTGGATCGATTTGCGACCGAATGCTTTGGGGTGGGGTGGAAGAAAAGCGTCAGCGCATGGCGTCAACCAGCAAAAGCCTGCTTCGGCTTCGGATATGAATGGCAGTGCGCTGATTCGTCTTGCCCGGAATCTGTTCAATCGCGTCGCGCTAACGGATTTGCTGTCTGCACCCGCCTCGTGAATTCAATTTCAGTATTGCGAATCATTCTCACTTGCGATCTAATCCCCGCCTAGCCCGGGGGCAGGCGTTGGAAATCCGGTTTTGGTCCGTTGACCTTTTCGGCCTTTCGATGAGTCGAGCCCTCCGCCATGAATTCGGCTTCGCAGCCGCCGACCGCTGCGCCCTATCGATTGTTCCTTTCGGAAATTTCATGTCCTTCATCAAGAGTCGCAAACATTTTCCCGTCGCGCATTCACCCAGCCAGGCCGGCAGAGCGTGCCTGGCCACCAGCCTCGTGCTCGCGCTTCCATTCGCGTCAATGGCAGCCGAATCCGACTATCCGGTTCCCGACGCAAGCAATACCTCACGGCTCGCGACGATTCCAGTCGAGGGATCCAGCGCGCCGGGATACAAGGTTGATTCGGTTTCCTCGGTAAAGTTCGTCAAGCCGCTGGTCGATACCACGCAAACGATCCAGATCATCTCCAGCGATGTCTTCCAGAACCAGGGTGCGACAACGCTGACCGAAGCGCTTCGCAACAGTCCTGGTGTCGGCACGTTCTATGTCGGCGAAAACGGCAATACGTCGACCGGTGACTCGGTCTACCTGCGCGGTTTCGATGCGTCGTCGAGCATCTTCATTGACGGCGCGCGCGATCTCGGCAGCGTTTCGCGTGACCTATTCAATATCGAACAAGTGGAACTGACCAAGGGTGGTGCCGGTACCGACAACGGTCGCAGCTCGCCAAGTGGCGCGATCAATCTGGTTTCCAAGCAGGCGCAATTGGTCGATCAGACCTCGGCATCGATATCGTACGGCAGCGCGAATCAGAAGCGCGTCACCGCGGATTGGAACCAGGTTTTCAATGAAACAAACGGTTCCGCCTTCCGCCTCAATCTGATGGCCCAGGACAGCGGCGTGCCGGGGCGTGACGAGGTCAAGCAGGATCGCTGGGGCATCGCGCCTTCGCTGGCGTTTGGATTGAATACATCGACGCGCGCGACCTTCAACTATCTGCATATCAAGCAGAGCAACCTGCCCGATGGCGGCGTCTTCACGATCGGTTTGCCGGGCTATTCCTCGCCAGATCCGACGCGTCCCGCACTTGGCGATGCAGCACGCGTGGATTCCGAAAACTTCTATGGCACCGACGATGATCATGACGACGTCACGGCCGACATGTTCACCGCCAAGCTCGAACACGATTTCAGTGATGATCTGAAATTGCAGAACACTGCGCGTTGGGGTCGCAACAAGCAGGACTATCTGCTTACTTCGTTTACGGGAAGTGCGATCAATTTCGTCACTCCCGATATCAACGATCCGTCCTCGTGGACGGTCGTGCGCAGCAATCCTACATTCAAGGATCAGACCAACACGATCCTGACCAACCAGACCAACCTGCGCATGCACTGGGGCTCGGGAAGTTTTGCCAACGATCTCAGCGGCGGGCTCGAACTCACTCGCGAGAAACTCAAGGCGACCGGCATCGCAACAGAGAACGGCGGATTTTGGCCAGCCGCCAATATCTACGATCCGAATCCGCGGGGGGTCGGACCCGACTATGGTCCAAACGGCGCCAGCGGCAAGGGCGACACCGACACAAAGGCAATCTACGCTTTTGATACGCTGACCTTGAACGACCAGTGGCAGGTCAACGCGGGTGTTCGCTTTGATCGCTACGACACGGATTTCCGCAGCACCCTGGTCTGCGGTAGCCGCGGCGCGCCGGTATGCGGTGAGCTTGTGCCAGGCACGATCGTTCCGGGCGTCGACGCCAACGTCTCCGACACACTGTTCAGCTGGAAGGTCGGCGTGCTGTTCAAGCCGGCCGAAAACGGCAGTCTCTACGCCAACTACGCGATCGCCGAGCAGCCTCCGGGCGGCAGCACGCTTGAACTGAGCTCGTCGGCGAACAGTCCCAACAACCCGATTTTTGACCCACAGAAATCGACCACGTCGGAGATAGGCACCAAGTGGGAGCTTGTCAACAACCGCCTGCTGCTCAGTGCCGCGTTGTATCGCACTGACGTCAGCAATGAAATTGTGCGTGATCCGATCGACTTGCTCTACTACCAGATCGGCGAAAAGCGCGTGCAAGGCATCGAGCTCAGCGCTATCGGCCAGCTCAGTGAAAATTGGGCGCTTTCAGCCGGCTATACGACGATGGATACGAAGGTCACAAGTGGCACGGCGGTATCCCAGGATGGTTCAAACGCCCTGACTTACACGCCCGATAGCGCATTCACCGCATGGACAACCTGGACCAGCCCAGCCAGGCTCGTGATCGGTGGTGGCGCACGCTATTCGGGTGAACTCAAGCGCGGCACGGACGGCGCAATCGGTACGCCGGAATCGACCGCCGCGTGGTGGGTGTTGGATGCCGTGATCAGCTACCCGGTCAACGACAACCTCGATCTGCGCTTCAACGCCTACAATCTTTTCGACAAGGACTATGTCGCCGCGATCAACAAGAGTGGCTATCGCTACACGCCCGGCGTGCCGCGATCCTTCCTGTTGACGGCCAATCTGCGCTTCTGATCGAAGGAGATTTCGATGCTGCTGCACGTTCCGGAAATTCTGAGCAAGGAAGCGGCTGCCGATTTCCGCCGCCAGCTCGAAGGCGCAACCTGGACCGACGGCAAGGAAACCGTCGGGGCTCAAGGCGCACGCGTCAAGCGCAACCAGCAATTGCCGGATGCGTCACCGCTTCGCGAGGCACTTGGCCAGCGCGTGCTCAGCGCGCTGGTCGCCAGTCCTTTATACTTTGCCGCAGCGTTGCCTTTGCGCACCTTGCCGCCACGCTTCAATCGCTACGAAGTTGGCGGCACTTACGGCTTTCATGTCGATGGCTCGGTCATGGCCTTGTCGTCGCCACCCGGGCAAGCCACCGAGCACCTGCGCAGCGATATCGCGTGCACGCTGTTTCTCAACGAACCTGCTGACTACGACGGCGGCGAACTTGTGATCAGCGACACTTATGGTGAGCATGAGGTCAAGCTGCCGGCGGGTGATTTGATCGTCTATCCGGCCAGTAGCCTGCATCAGGTTCAGGCGGTGACGCGTGGCGCGCGATTCGCCTCTTTTTTCTGGGTGCAAAGCATGGTGCGTGATGACGCCAAGCGTCGTCTGCTGTTCGAAATGGATCGCGCGATCCAGACCTTGATGCAGAGCGGCGCCGACAACGCCGCCGTGCTCAGTCTGACCAGTGTGTATCACAATCTGCTCAGACGCTGGGCCGAGACCTGAGAGGACCTAGAGCATCACGACAGCAAAATCAGCACGGTCGTGAGTGCCGATCGATGTCGATTTCGCCGAGCTCGGGAATCCATGGCAAGTAGGCTTTCCAGCGTGCCACCGATCGCGTGTAGATCGGCTGTCGCACCTGGGTGATGCTGGCGGTGCGCACGAGGCTGTCGCCGGCGTAATGTTCGAGACACGCCGGATCCCAGTCGAGTCCAAGCCAATCGATCAATCGACGTGACTCGGTTTCCTGATCAGCGACCATCGCCTCGTAGTCGACTTCAATGAAACGCCCCGGCAAAACTTCACGCCAGTGTTGCATCAGATCCTGATAGCAGGTGATTCGATGGAGCAGATCGGGCCAGCGCGAAGCCCACTGGATCTTGCCAAACTGAGTCAACCAGCACGACAGTGCGACATCACGCAAATCACGTCGACAGTGGATGATCCGCGCCCTTGGAAACAGCGTGGTGATCCAGCCAAGCAAGTTGTAGTTGTCAGGCATCTTGTCGACCACACGAAGCGCCTCGGGCTTGCCGAGACTGCGCTTGAGCGTGGCCAGTTCGTCGAGGTAGCGCGCAGCAATCGGCGCAAGAATCCTTTGATCGAGACGGCCAATCACATCGCCCGGAAATGGGCCTTCGTCGCCACCCGCACCGGCCCCGCGTGAGTGCGCCGACAAGGCGTGAAACGATTGCGAGGCCAGATTGCGCTCACCTATGCCAAGCACTTGCGCATGACGGGCGAGGATCTGCTCGGTCAACGTGGTACCCGAGCGCGGCATGCCGACAATGAAAACCGGTTCTACGCTTGAGTTGCCGATATCGCCGCAGCGCTCGAAAAATTTTGTGTTGAACGCTTGCAGCATCTTGTCGCTGCGCAACGAGTGCAGCTCACTCGAATAGGCTTGATCGCGCTTCTCGCGCTGCTGCCACTGACTCGCATTGGCGGCGGCCATGTGCGCGGCGGCGGCCTGCCAATCCTTGAGGCCATCGTGATATTGAGC
This sequence comes from Dokdonella sp., assembly GCA_039930065.1. Classification (GTDB taxonomy): domain Bacteria; phylum Pseudomonadota; class Gammaproteobacteria; order Xanthomonadales; family Rhodanobacteraceae; genus Dokdonella. The sequence goes on along the minus strand of JBDSPX010000358.1, from coordinate 15,398 downwards.
CAAGCCGCTGTGCAGCGCAGCGCTGGCACCATCGCGCAGACGCGGCTTGGCGAGTAACCGCTGCATGCTTTGCGCATGCGCAACATCGAGTGCTCCGCGCTGGCTGCCCGCCAATCCACTGAGCGCGGCGATGCAACGCGGATTCAAGGCCAGTGCCTGCAGGTGCTCATCGTTGGCCTGATCAACGTCTCCGGCCGAGGCGAGAATTTGTCCGCTCAATGCATACAATGCTGCATTTTGCGGTTGCGCCTTTTGCGCCTTCCTGAGCTGTCCGATCGCAGTTTTCGCATCGCCTTCCTGCCACAGACACTGGGCATGCACCTTGAGCACGTCAACCTCGCTGCTACCCCGTTCGATGACTTCTTCGAGCAGATTCAAGGCGCGCGCCGACTGTCCTTGATCGAGCATGATCGAAGCGAGTCCTGCGCTTGCAACGCTGCAATCGGGCTGCAACACCAGCGCGCGTCGATACCAACTCGCGGCTTCGCCAACGTCGCCATTTTCTTGCCACACGCATGCAATATCGACGCAAAGCTCCACTTCGTCGGAGTTCAGTTCGAAGGCGTTGGCGTACGCATGCATCGCCTCATCGAAATCCTCGACTTGCACGAGGCAACGGCCAAGCAGCCGGTGTGCGGCCCAGGATTGCGGAGACTTCTCAACGGCCCTTCGGCAATGCCCCAACGCCTTTTCGCCATCGCCGAACGCTGCTAGCAACGCGCCCAGATTGCTCTCGGCGCGAACATGCTCCGAATCGATGTCCAATGCCTTGCGATAATTGGCCATCGCCCCGCGCCAATGCCCTTGGAGACGCTGCGCATCGGCGAGCGCGCAAACATAGCTTGCATTCCCGGGTTCGCCCTGGCACAGAGCCTGCAGCAACTGGCTGGCTTTATCGAATTCGTTGTCTTCGATCAATGCGCACGCGAGGTTGTAGCGCGCCTGGGGATAATCAGGCTTCAGTTCGAGCGCGCGCCGCGAGGCCGCAATGGCGAGGTCTAACCTGGATTTGTGCTGTTTTGCCTGAAGCAAGCGCGCATGGCCGAGGTTGCACCAATACCAAGCCTCAGCGGTGGCTTGCGCGGTGGCCGAATCAAGATAGCTGCACGCCTCGTCGAGTGCACCGGCTGCAAGTGCACGCACACCCAGAGCATGCAGGGCATCGGCGTTGCCAGGATCTCTGGCAAGCACGACTTCTGCGAGCTTCCCCGCTGCAGCAACATCGCCGGCGCGCAGCAGATCGCCGGGCTTCATATCAGTCATGGAGAAATCGGGAACAAGAAAAAGGGCGCGGATCGATAAACAACCGATCCGCGCCCTTGGGATCAAAAAAACAGGTCACAGCAACGATCAGGCAATCGTTGCTTTCTTGCGGCGGCGCAGCGCGACATAGCCGAATCCGCCCATAGCGCCGAGCAACGTCAACAGACCCGCCGGCGAGAGCGTCGGCAGATCGACCGCTTCGGCAACCGGTACAGGACCACCCGGTCGTACATAGTTGACGATCTGACTGGTTTCCTCAGCCGTGATTCCGGTCAGCAAGCCGGCGCTTTGCATCGCTGCTACAGATTCAAAATCTGCTGCCGCGGCAGCCGCGTCTGCCACTGGAGCGGTCGGATCGGAGAGTTGCGCGAAGACGAGCACGCGAGCCGTAGCGCCGGGAGCGATTGTTACCGGATAGCGCAAGCCGAACATTGCCGTCTGCGAATCGCCATTGCCTGGAATCAACGCGTTACTCGGGATAACCTCTGCGCCTGTGCCGTAGCGACTCAGGGTAACGCGCGGATCGCCACCACCTTTGCCGTCAGGCGACCGGTTTTTCTTGACGCGCTTCGGAGCGCCGGTGCCTTGGTCATCGGTTATGTACCAGAAGTCGCTGCCTTCGATGGTTGTGTTGCCATTGCTCGTGGCAACCACCTCGGTATTTCCATCCGAGCCATAGTCGCCGAGTACGGCGGCATTGACACTGATCGGCGCAGCGGTCGTATTGGTCAGACTATACAAAGCGCGCACGACCGGTCGGCCGGTGATGAAAGTGTAACGGACCTGGGCATCGATGCCCGGCACGATCGTGACCGTATCGCTGGTCACCGTATCGCCGGTCAGATCGACCGTTGAATCGGGGTTTTGGAACAGGGTGCCGTTGACGGACAGAATCATCGCGTTGTCAAAAGCGTCGGAGTAACCCGACCCACTGCCATTTACGCCCGCCGCTGCGGCGGCGCCGCCGAATGCCGCGTCGCCGATGCCGTAGCCCTGCATGTTCGTGGTGAAGACGTCCCCATTGCTTGACGTCACTGTGTCACTCGACGGGAAGTTGCCGTTGTTGTCAATACTGCTCCAGCGCGCGGAGCTGCGGACGACGTCAAGTGGAATGGCGGTGCTCGCGGCGCGTGCGGCGCCACCGCTGACAAATCCGGCGACCGTGATGGCACTGGCTGCCGCGAGGCCTTTCAAACGGCTGAATCCGCTGATTTTCTGCATACCCTGCTCTCCCATTATGATCAAGGCGCGCAGTATGTGCTGATTCCTTGCAACTATGAAGCCTTTCTTTTTGCTTTTTTATCAAGCTTTCCCGGCTGTTACGAGGTTCCGCAGACGTTTTTCGTGTCCTTAGCTTGTCGCTTGCAGAGTGGATCCGGCATCGCGGGCGCAGTCTGCTGGCGAACCTCATGCCCTCGCCACGAGGCGAAGTCCGCGCGGAATCAAGCGTCGCTCGATGAGCTCGAAACCGCCTTGGACGACCAAGGCGAGCAGGGCGGCGGGAATTGCGCCTTCGAGAATCAGGTCGACATCGTCGAGGCGAATGCCGGCGAGAATCGACTGGCCATAGCCGCCGGCGCCGATCAGCGCACCGAGCGTGGCGGTACCGACGTTGATGACCGCGGCCGTCTTGATACCCGCAAGAATGGTACGCAGGGCCAGCGGTATATCGATGCGCCAGAGCTTCGTCATGGCCGGCAGACCAATGGCCGCAGCGGTCTCGCGCAACTCGCGCGGAATACCGGTCAGACCGGCATGCGTATTGCGCACGATCGGCAGCAAGCTGTAGAGAAACAAGGCGGCGATCGCCGGTTTTGCGCCAATGCCGAGCAGCGGAATCATGAAAACGAAGACTGCCAGCGACGGCAAGGTTTGCAGCAGTCCGGTCATGGTCAACAGCAGTTGCCCGAGCCGCGGTCTCCGCGCCGCAAACACGCCGAGGGGCAGCGCGACAATCAACGCAAGCCCGAGCGAGATGCCGACCAGGGAAAGATGTTCGCTTGTGCGTTTGAGGATTCTCGATGTACGTCCGTTCTCCGTCGGCGCAACGATTCCGAGCCAGTCCGAGGCAACCTTGGATTCCGCCTCATGATCGAGCTTCACCCGCGCATTGAGCTTCTGCATCGTCGTCGCGTCTATTTTCCCGGCCATGCCCTCAAGCGCGTCGACCCAGGCTGACGCGTGATCGCGCAGATCCACTCGATAGAGAAAAACCGCCTGATAGCTCGGAAAGTAGCCGAGATCGTCTTCGAGAACGCTAAGCTTGTAATAAGGAATTTCCGCATCGGTTTGATACAGATCGGTGATGTCGAGCGCGCCTTCGGCAAGACCGCGATAGGCAAGATCGTGATCGAGTCCGTTGGCGGTCTGCGCGAGCTGGTAGGTTTTGCTCAGGCCCGGCCAGCCATCGGCGCGCTGCATGAACTCATTGCTCAAGCCGAAACGAAGCTGCGCATGGGCGCGCAGATCGCTGATCCTGTGAATACCGAGCTGATCGGCGCGTTGGCTGCGCATGCCCAGTGCATAGGTATTGTTGAACCCCAACGGACGCGTCATTGCCAGCCCACGTGTGGCGAGTGCGCGACGCAGCGCGTCCTCATCGGCTCCGGGCAGTTGCAGCAACTCCTGGGCAAGCGTGCCGGTGTATTCGGGATAGACATCAATCTGCCCGTTTTCCAGCGCGCGCCAAAGAATGCGCGTGCCACCAAGTTGGCGGCGATGACGAACTTCGATACCACTCTGGCGGGCAAGTCCTGCGGCGATTTCGCCGAGGATCACCGATTCGGTGAAGTTCTTCGAACCGACCACAAGCTCGGCGCTGACCGCTGTCTGCGCCCGGCAGTCGGGCGCAGCAAGCAGTGCGATCAGGATCAGCAGGATCTTCATGGGATATCTGCGAGGCTTCGCTGCGCGGTCATGAATTGGTGCACGAAGGGCAGCGCTGGCGCATGGATCAGGTCGCGCGCGCTGCCTTGTTGAATCAGCCTGCCATCGCGCAACAGCACGAGTGTATCGGCAAGAAAGGCCGCTTCAGCAACATCATGAGTAACCAGCACCACGGTCTTGCCGAGATTCGCAAACAGCTCGCGCATCTGCGCCTGCAACTGGAATCGCACGATCGGATCGAGAGCACCGAGCGGCTCATCGAGCAGCAGCACCGGAGGATCGAGCATCAAGGCGCGGATCAAGCCGACACGCTGGCGTTGCCCTCCCGAGAGTTCGCTGGGGTAGCGTTCGAGGGCGCCGATTGGCAGCTGACAAAGCGCGCGGAGCTCCTCGGCCCGCGCCTTGATTGCCGATTTCGACCAACCGATGGTGCGTGCAAGCAGGCCGACATTTTCCGCAGCGGTCAGATGCGGAAACAGGCCGCCTTCCTGGATCACGTAGCCGATGCGTCGACGCTGCTCCAGCAGTCGATCGCGACGCAGCGTTTCGCCATCGAAGCGAAGCTCACCGGTGTCCGGCCATTCCAGTCCGATCAACATGCGCAACACGGTTGATTTGCCGGCGCCGCTGGGTCCGATCAAGGCCGTTGTACGCCCGCGCGCGATGTCCAGATCGAGATGATCCAGAGCAATTGTCGTTGCGTAGCGCTTGCTGACCGATGACAGGGTGAACATCACTCAACGATAGCGGATCGACATCGGGTCGAATACGTTTCGCTGCGCGAAAATGCAAACAGCCGCCCCGAGTCCTTTTCGGGGCAGCTGACTCATCCGTGAAGGAAATCTCCCTGGCACCCCCAGGACGCAGACGACTCTATGGCGGTCGCCTTGTTGTTTTTTTCGGTGCAGGCTGGAATCAGGTGTGTTTGCGGCGTGTGCGCCAGCCTGCAAAGCCAAGCAGCGATGCAAGCAAAACGAGAATCGCCGGCTGGTTGACCGGAACTTCGGTGATCACCGGAGCGCCGGCGGGCGGCGGAACATTCGATGAACCAAAGCCGTCGACATAGACGTAGCCGCCATGACCGCCGAGCGCACAATCGGCCGCAATTGCGGTCAACTCGATTTGCTGGCCGACCGCACTCAGCGGCAAGACCACATCGACATTCTGGAATTCAAGATATTTCCAGCTTCCGGTACCGCTGAGGAAGTTGACGCCAGGCTGTCCCGAGTAGGCAAATTGCTCGAACAGGATGCTGTTGTCAGCGAGGTTCTTGACTGACACGTAGAAGTACGGCTGCTCGTCAGGCGCGTGGTTCGGATCATCCATGACCGGCGCAAAAGCAAAGCGGATATGCGGCAGACCATCGGATGTATCGATGTCGGCGTTGCTTACCGTATCGGTCTGCACCAAAGTGGTTACCAGCGCGCCGCCATTCTCGTCATTGAGCTTGGCGGTCAACTGGCCGACGCGCGGCAGCACGATGGTCGGTGCGAGGGGGTCGGTTGTCTGTCCGACAATCGATGCCGGTCCGGGCGCGCCCGGGGTGATCACGATGCTCGCGCTGGTGAAAGGTTCGGCACCGAGCAATCCAGGATTGGTGCCGCCACCGAGCGTCCAACCGGAGAAATCGTTCTGCTCAAAGCCACCGTTGGTGAAGATGGCGAATGCCGGCATAGCAGCCAGCGTCAGCGCGACGCTTAAAGTGACGATCGTGAATCGTCGGTTGCCGTGTAGGCGCGGTGTGCGCTTGAGCGCGCGAGTTCGTGTGGACATGGTGTTCCCCTGGTATGACAAGCCGGCAGCGCCGCCGCGGCGCCAAGGGGGAACATGCTAGTGAGGGCGACATGCAGCGGGTACCCCGCAAATGAGGGGGTGCGCGAATCGTCCGACTTGATCTCAGCCTGGTGGCGCAAGCGGCGGATATGCATCCTTGATCACGGCCACGGCACGAACTCGCGCCTTGCGCATGGCTTCGGCTATCGCTGGCCCCTGCAAGCCAACGGCGACAAACGTAGCAGCCTTGACGCCCATTGCCGCTTGATACGCCGCGCGTAGCAATTGACCTTGCGGATAGTCGGTTTCCGTCAGTCCGAGTCGGCCACGCTTGTCGGCTTCGCAGACGGTGATGAATTGTTCGAGCCGTTGTGGCTTGCGAAACGCATCAAGCTTTTCGATCACGCCGAACAAGGTTTCCGCGCGTAACTCGAACGCGCGATGCGACAACAAATGCAGTCGGCAACAGAGCACGGCGAGCTCGGCATGTTCGCTCGGTACGCGCAGACGCTGCGCCAAATCACGTAGCGGTGAGACGCCGCGCTCCTCATGCATGATGTGCTTGGGCAATTCGTTCGTGGGCGTGAGCGCCTTGCCGAGGTCGTGAGTCATTGCGCAGAAGCCGATCAGATCATCTCCGGGCGCCAACCGCGCGGCCATGTCTACGACCATTTCGTTGTGGATGCCGGTATCGATTTCTGGATGGTATTCCGCGCGTTGCGGCACGCCGTAGAGCGCATCGATTTCTGGAAAGAGAATTTTCAGCGCGCCGCAGTCACGCAAGGTTCGCAGAAATGCCGAAGGCGTGGCTTCGGTCAGCGCCTTGCGCGTTTCGGCCCAGACCCGTTCGGGCACGAGATGATCGACCTCGCCCGAAGCGACCATGTTACGCATGAGTGCCATCGTTTCTTCGGCAATCGTGAAACCGTAAGATGCGAAGCGAGCCAGGAACCGCGCCACACGCAACACACGAACGGGATCTTCAGCGAATGCCGGGGATACGTGACGCAGCACGCGTGCCTCAAGATCGCGCGAGCCGCCATAAGGGTCGACGAGCTGACCGCTCTCATCTTCGGCCATCGCATTGATGGTCAGGTCACGCCGCTCAAGATCCTCTTCCAGGGTTACCGACGGATCGGCGTTGAAGGCAAAGCCGTGATAGCCGGGGGCGGTCTTGCGCTCCGTCCGCGCCAAGGCAAACTCTTCCTGCGTTCGAGGATGCAGGAATACCGGAAAGTCCTTGCCCACCGGACGATAGCCCGCAGCCGTCATCTGCTCGGGCGTTGCACCGACCACGACATAGTCGACATCGCTGGCCTCGCGGCCAAGCAATCTGTCGCGAACTGCACCCCCGACTCGATAGATCTTCATGCCGCGATTGTGCCAGAGCGTTGCGTTCGTGATCGCGCCAGGAAAAGTCTGGTTGACCCAAGCCGTTCGTGGAGAGCCGAGCCTGACCTGAGCGAGCCGGAGGAAAGAACCGCTTCAGCTTGTTGATCTATCTTTGCAATTTCCGATCATGGTTCCCCTTCGACAGGCTCAGGACAGGCCTTCGACAAGCTCAGGGCAGGCTCAGCTCACCACGAACGGAAGTTGATCAGTCTTTGCCGATGTCAGCTCGGTCGATGCATCTCGCGAAAGTGGCTCAGACGACGCTGATGAGCATCGCTACCGAGCATCGCCGGCACGATCATCTTCATCGGCATGGCGACGATACCGAGCTCGCCGAGGCCATCTTTCTCACCGACCGAATCGAGCAGCAGCGAGCGGAAGTTGTCGCGCGAGATCGGTTTGCCTGGAAGCCATTCGCCGACCATCGCCTGCAGATAGCCGAGTGAATCGGGCAAGCCGATGACGGCGCGGCGTTTGCCGATCAATACCGCCGTCCATTTGACGATGGCGCGCAAGCTGATCACGTGCGGGCCAAACAATTCATAGGTATGACCGATCGAATGCGGATGCGCGAGCGCACGCGCGAACGCTTCGGCGACATCACCGACGTAGACCGGCGCGAACTTTGCGTTCGCGCGAGCGATCGGCAGAAACGGCGCAATACGCAGCAACGAAGCGAATCGGAAGAACAACCCATCGCCGCGCCCGAAGATCACCGAAGGACGGAAAATCGTCCACGCCAGACGCGAATCGCGGACCCGACTCTCGGCATCGGCCCGCGTACGCAAGTAGTGACTCGCACCCTCACCCGCGCGAAGCGCGCTCATCTGCAATAGCCGTGGCACCTTCGCAGTCTTGCAGGCGGCGATTACGGTTTCGGTCAGATCGACATGCGCCTTTTTGAATCCGCTTCCGTCCGAACCGGCTTCATTGAGAACGCCGACCAGATTGATCACCGCATCTGCACCTTCAAGCTTGCGCGTCAACGCAGCACGATCGTACACATCGCAATTTTCGACCATTACGCCCGGCAGCACGCCGAGCGCAAGATTCAATTCGCGATTGCGCGACAGCAGCGTGATCCGATGACCATCCGCCTGCAGGCGCGGCAGCATATGGCTACCGACAAATCCGGTACCTCCAAGGACGACAATCTTGAGTGGTTTCAACCAATACTCTCCCGACACATTCCCGCCATTTGATCCTTCCCCTCGGTTGAGAGCAAGGAGCGGCGGCTGAACAGTCTAGTTGACCTGAGTGCGTAATCCGGCATCGAATCCCCGCAATATCGTTTTTCCCGCATTGAAATCGACGAACAGGACTATGAAACCTCGCAGTCATGGAATCGCGCGCTTTCAGCTGGTTGACCGTGTCGCCCACGGCTGAAAAATGCGCCCGATCATGGCGTTATCGGATCGAAGCCATTCTGAAAAACCGAATCCTCGATCAATTCCAGTCGATGAGTAGAAATGGCCACATTGCTGCCGGCACCAACCAGATAGGAGCCATCCGCATTTCGTTGAATTGCGAGCCGATTGAATTGCCCGGCACCAAAGCCAACCGTCGTTGATTCCGCGCGAACCTCTCCGCTTACGCCGTCAATGACGTAGACCTTGTCATCAACGGCTGCCAGAAGCTGGTGAATTGTGGTCCCGGGAGGTTGCAGAATCGCTTGAATCGGGTAAAGCATCTCGGGATTCAATGTACGCAATACTTCACGCGTTTCCGCATCCACGAAGGTGATCTCGGAGTCCGTGAATACCGCAAGCTCAGGCCCTTGTTCGCCGTTGGCAATCAGGCTGGCTCCCTTCATCAAATAGGAGGAAGGCAAACTCCAGCTGAGCAAATGCGTTTGCGCATCGTAGGCGCGCACGCTGCCGTCCAGAACGGCCACCAATTGCAGGCCGGCCGTGCCGGCGGACAAACCGAAAACGTCAAGGCAGCGGCGTGCCATAGCAACCGATGTCCAGATCGGTGCTTGATCGACAGCATTGAACAGCCGCAAGCGGCCGTCGGATGTACAGGCGAGTACGGAGTCCGTCAACGAATCGCCATCCAGGTCGATTGCTGCGATGCCATTTACGGAAGTATCGAAAGGGAGGCCTCCGCTTTCACTGCTGATGTTCCATAGTGGAGCTCCGCTTTCTAGGTCGACAGCAACAATCCTTCCGCCATAATAATTTGACTGCTCACCGCTTCCCGAAGCAAGAGCAATCGGCTGTGCCTGTCCCACAATTTGAGTAACCAACACATGGTCTATGCGATTAAGATCAATGCTTGAACCCGCTGCGGCACTTCGCCAGCGAACAGCTCCCGTCGCGGCATCTGCGCGCGTCAATGCGCCTGGCCAGTCAGTGCCACTGGTCGATCCGAAAATGATGTCGGTGGAATCGCCATCTGAAACGAATGCACCAGCGACGTAGGGACCCGGAGCAATAGCGGGGACTACGCCCTCTTCGAGCCCGCTGGTTGCGTCTATCACACTGAAGCTGGTCTGCGACACCGAGATTCGATTCGGGCTTTGCGAAATTGCGATTTCCGTCTGGCCGTCACCATCAAAATCCTCCGCCGAAATGGTCAAAATATCTTCGATGTTGAATGACGAGCGAATCGTCCTGGATTGCACGTCAAGGACACGAATTCCGATACTCGGAAGATTAGTGCCGTAAATTAATTCATCCACTCCGTCGCCATCAATATCCGCAGCTGCGGCCGATTTTGCGTAGTAGTCGTTCAACTGCCATTGTTGCACCCATGGCTGTGAGCGAAACATCTGGATGTTGTAGTCGAGCGAAGCAAATCCGGGTCTGGGACCACCATAATTTCCGGCACGCATGCGATAACCAATTCCATCCTCCACCTGCCATTCGATGGCGTGAGTCGCGCCGTCGATCACCAAGCCGGGAGAGCCGCTTAGAACGATTTCGAGCGCGGGATCCGCATCCAGTTGCGCGATGAGCAAAAAGCGGTTGTACATTGATAGCTCGGGTAAACTCCAGATGAGAGCACCCGTCGCCAATGAGTAGGCGCGAAGGCTGCCATCGTCTGTAATGTTGGCAACTATCACTTCGAAATGGCCGTCGCGATCCACGTCAGCAACTTTTACGTCTTGCCAATCGAAGTCGAATCCGAACTGGATTTGGCGCACGAGCTTCAGTGGCCAACCTGCATACTCACTAGCCAATCTGTTCTTGAGAAACAACAGATGAGCGCCATCGTCCTCGACCCATGTCACAAGCCTTTCTGAAGCAGGTTCGACTTGAGCCAAGGTGGGCATGATGGATTGCTTCACAACCCAACCGGTATCGGCGCTGTAACCAATAATTTGTATTATACTCGTATAGCTGTGCTCACCCAATATCGCGACGTCGGCAAGCCCATCTCCGTCAAAATCGGCCGACGGCAGATCGAGGCTTGCAGCAGCAAAATAGCCGGGTGCCAGAATATTGACTTCTGTCAGCTTGTCCGTCATCGATGCGCTGGCCGCGGCTGCCATTGCGCAGAGCACTACAAGAAAGCTCCCAAGTAGCGGCCAGCCCACCATGCGGTTATGAGGACGGCTGTCGTGAATTTTTGTCATCGTTGAATGCACTTCATTTCCTTGATAGCGAACGATCCATCCGCTTTGGTTGGGGATTTCTGACGCTGCTGCGGCTTGTCATCTGAACAATGCGGGGTGTCATGCAAACATTTTCAATCTTCGACATTGCCAAGCGCTTCCAAAACGTCTGAAGATCTGAACAGACCGCTGAAAACAGGATTCATGGAGACGCCGAATCGAAGCCATTAGCGAAAATTGCGTCGGAACGCCCATCAAGACGGTATGTAAACGCAGCCACATCGCTGCCGATGCCGATCTCAATGCTGCCGTCGGTCCGAGTGCCGGTCGCGATCTGGTTGAACTGCCCTGCATGGAATCCGAGTGGTTCAGTGCTTGCCTTCAGTTCTCCTGTGGCGCCATCCACAAGATGGAGCTTGTTGTTGATGGCAACCACAAGTTCGTGAATCGAGCTTCCTTGCGCCTGGGAGATTCCTTGAATCGGCTGCATATCCACGTAACTCAGCTCGCGCAAATGGGCTCGGGTCTCCGCGTCGAAAAAGTTGATCGTCCATTTTGAAAAAACTGCGATTTCTGCGCCGTTTTCTCCGTGTGGAATAAACCGAGCTCCGTTGATCTCGACGGGAATTGGCAAACTCCAGCTGAGCAAATGTGTTTCGGCGTCATAGGCGCGCAAGCCGCTGGACAAGACCGCAACCAATTGTTTGCGGCCTCCGGTTGTCATCTGCATGGAACCCTCGCAGTCGCCGGACATCGTGATCGACGCCCATTGCTGACTCTGGTTGAGCATGTCGAATTGCCGGAGCTTGGATTCGGAGGTGCAGGCCAGAACCGAGTCAGCTTTCGAATCACCATCGATATCGATTGCGGCGATGCCGCTGATCGAAACGTTTTCGGGAATCGGGCTGTTGGTGCTATCAATCGTCCAGAGCGCCAGACCGCTCCCGGAATCAACGGCGGCAATCCGCCCGTTTCCAAACGGGTCGCCAAACCCGGAAGCAAGGATTGTCGGCTCGGTCTGCCCCGAAATGTGCGTGACCAACAGATCCCGAACCTGGGTCAGGTTCAATGTGGGATCGTTCGCAAGAGTGCGCCAGCGTACTGTTCCAGTAACTGAATCTACGCGAGTAATCGTGCCTTGATATTCAATACCGCTGTTTGAGCCGAAGATCAGATCATTGCCGTCCGGCCCGGCTATGAAGCCCCCAGCGATGTAGGCCCCGGGAGCGAGTGCCGGTATGGCAAATTCAGTTGCACCAGTCTCGGCATCCAGAACGCGAAAGTTGTCGGGATGCACGAAGGGGTAATAGTAGGAACCTTCCCCAATCGCGATTTCAGCTTGGCCGTCTCCGTCGAAATCCGCGCTCGCGAGCTGTACAAAGTATTGATCGTCAAATGTCGTGCGAATCACCTGCGACTGGACATCCGCGACACGGATGCCACGGGGAAAAATATCTGAACCGAAAATCAGTTCGTCCACTCCATCGCCGTCGACATCCATGCTTGTCGCAGTCTCCGCACTGATATTTTCGAAATCCCAGAGAGGAGACCACGGTTGGGATTGAAATACGACGATGTGGTACTCAATCGATGCGAAACGCGGTGAGGAGCCACCATATCGGCCGGTCGACATTACGGGGCCAAATCCGTCCTTGTATTGCCACTCGATTGCGTGTGTGGAGGCGTCGATTACTAGTCCCGGGGTTCCCCCCAATACGATCTCCTCTGCTGGATCTGCATCGAGTTGTGCAACAAGCAGTGAAGAGTTGTAGCTGGCGACATTCGGAATCGTCCAGAGCAAGTTGCCTGTAGTCAATGAGTAGGCCCGTAGGGAGCGATTGGTTTGGTAAGAGGCCGTGAAGAGTTCAGCACCGCCGGGCTTGTCGATATTACCGATCGCCGCATCCGTGACGTCAACACTTCCAATTGTGAACTGACGCTCAAGTGCCAGCGGCCATCCCGAATACGCATTGACCGCATTGCCGGCCATAAACACGAGATGCGCGCCGTCGGCGTCGTCCCACGCGAAGACCTTTTCTATCGGGAAGTTATGGGTATCCGGGACAGGAACGATGATTTGCTTGACCATCCAGCCGCTGCCCGCGTAAAGCCCCATAATCTGCAAAACGTCGGTGTCGCCGCCCCGGCCCAGCAGGGCTACATCGGGCTTGCCGTCGCCGTCAAAATCGGCTTTGGGCAGGTCCACTGTGTCGGCCGTAAAGTATCCCGGAACAATTCGTTGAATTTCTTCCAGCTTGATCGGCGTAGACGCAGAGGCCGCGGTTGCGCCCCCCATGAGCATGAGACCTAAAGCGAGAGGGAGCGCGCCGGAAGTCGCTCGAACGGAGATATGGATGGTGCGCTTCGGATATGCGTTCGTTTTCATTTCATCGATCTCGCGTTGAGTATTTTCATTCCGTGCCTGATGAGTGAAACGACAGATCCGATACGTTGTTTAATATCGTCTGTAAATATTGCTATTTATTATACGACCGGCATGTTCGTGCCGACGATCCACTGTTCGAGACCTGCCGTGGATCGACACGTGCGAACTCGTTAGACCGGTACTTCACTGAGACTCATGGATTAGAGGCGTCGAAGCTGGACTCGAAGATCAAATCCGGAGGCAACTGGGGACGATGAACGAATACTGCGACGTCGCTACCCAAACCCGTTACCGTTGCAAGCGGCCCAATCGAACCCAGTACGAGATGATTTCCCGCACCCAAATTACGACCGAGATATTCAGATCGTTCGCTAATCTGACCAGTCAGGCCATCGATGACCTGAAGTCTCCCATCGAGGGTAATGAGAAGTTCGTGAATTGAGCTCTCGGGCGCTTGCTTGATTGCCATCAATGAACTGTTCTGCGGCAACGCGACTCCGCGCAGGAAAGATCTTGTGGATCCGTCATAGAAGTCGATTCGGCTTGGCGAAAACAGGGCCAGCTCGGGGCCCGTCTCACCGCTTGCAATGTAGCTGGCACCCAAAATGGCATTCGGGGCCGGCAGACTCCAGCTCGAATCATGGGTCTGCGCATCAAAAGCGAAAAGTCCCGTCGACATGATCGATACGAACTGGTCAGCTCCACTTGCAGGTGCCCGAAGGAAGCCTTTGCATTCGCCGCTCAAGAGGTCAGAAATCCAGGTTTGTGTTCGATCGAGAATAGTGAATTGGCGCAAGCGCCCTTCAGACGTGCATGCAATCACGGCATCCGCCTGAGAGTCGCCATCGGCATCGATCACGTCGATCGCGTCAAAATTTGCGTAAAAAGGAATCTCGGGGATGCTATTGCTGCTGATGTTCCAAAGTGCGCGCCCGTCATCAGCAGCCACGGCCACGATTCGATTGTATCCAGGCAGATCTCCGCGGCCCGCTGCAATGACAACCGGGCTCGGCTGACCGACGATGGAGGCAATCCGCAGATCGAAAACACGCGTCAATCCGAGCAAGGGATCGTCGTACTCGCTGCGCCAGCGAACCATGCCGGTTTTCGCATCGATCCGGGTGATCGCTCCGTCCAAGCGCGAACCGCTGGTCGAACCGACAATCAAATCCGTCTTGCCTTGACTTCGCACAAAGCCACCTGCCAAGTAGGGACCCGCCGCGTATGCGGGTAGCGAGCCTTTGAGCGTGCCGTCGGCGGCATTGAGGAAGTACATCACCTTCGAAGATTCCTGCGTGTAATCAGGATACGCACTCAGAACCATTTCGAGATGGCCTTCCCCTGCAAAATCGTCCACTGCAAGTCGTCCTGCAGATACCACGTCGAAACCGTAACGTATCGATTGATTCTGAACATCCAGCACGCGTATTCCCGGAAGTACGCCACCCTCGAGGTAGATGATTTCATCCACCCCGTCTCCGTCGATATCACGGGCAACGGCATTGTTTGTGCTCAGATTGCCAATCTCCCACAAGGGTGACCACGGCGTCGATTGAAACATGACCAATCGTGATCCAAGCCCGGCAAAGCGTGGCGTCAGACCTCCAAAAGTTCCGTCAACCAGAGAAGTACCGAATCCATCCTTGTATTCCCACTCGATCGCATGGGTAGCGCCGTCAACTACGAAACTCGGTATGCCGCCGCGGCCGATTTCAAGCGCGGGATCGGCATCGAGCTGCGTGATCATGAGCGCTCCGCCATAGCCGCCGGATTGCTGGACTTGCCAAAGCAGTGCGCCTGTCGTCAACGAGTGTGCGCGAATTCCCGACATCGGATAGTTGCTTGCGACCAGAATCTCGAAAACGCCGTCATTGTCGACATCAGCCACTCTCGAGTCGGCAACGTCGATCAGCCCTTCCAAGTCGATCTTGCGGTCCAGATGGAGTGGCCATCCGGAATACTCGAAGAAATGTTCGTCTTTCGAAAACAGAAGATGTGGCACGCCTCCTTGTGTCCATGTGGAGAGCTGAGCGGGGCTGAACTCGTAATTGCCTGCATCCGGCGCAATGGCCTGCTTGGTCTTCCATTCGCCGCTCTCGTCATACCCCATGATCAGGATAAGATCACTGTATCCGAGTT
>JBDSPX010000357.1:0-10675 GCA_039930065.1 Dokdonella sp. | reverse complement strand
GGCTGGGCCGGTTGGGATGGTGATATCGGCAGCGGCAGCTCGAATCACGGCACGCAAACATTTCGCCGCTTCGAGGTCAGCTGGAGCGGATGCGGCGAACGCTATCCAACCGGTGTGATCTTCGGTTGTTGGGCACAGGAAGAAGCGGGCTACGGAGACGGCTTCGGCACAGCCACCACGGGCGGTAGCTGGGTTTTCGAGGATTCCACGTTCATGCACAACACCTCCGACGGACTCGATTTGCTGTACGCGGACGGTACGGGCTCGATCACGATTCGCCGCGTGCGCTCCGAAGGCAACGCCGGCAATCAGCTCAAGACGAATGGCGCAACGTCGATCGTGAACTCGCTCGTCGTTGGCAATTGCAGCTACTTCGAGGGCCGATACAACATGTCCGCAGGCGACAACTGCCGAGCACTCGGCAACGCGGTTTCGCTCGGCCTGCCGACAAACACAACGGCAAATCTTGACTACAACACGATCACCGGCGAGGGCGATTGTCTGATCCTCAACGGAGCCGGTGCAGGCTCACATCTCAATGTGCGCAACAACGCGCTGATCGGTGCGCCCGATTACTGGGATGGTGTGCACGGCACGCCGCAGCAGACCTGCCTGCAGTACACCGACGGTCCCGCAATCACGGTCGCATTCACGCGCAACCTGATCTGGGATGTCAAAAACGGGGATTGCCCGTCGGGCAGCCTCTGCAACACCGCACCCAACGTTGCCAATGCGACATTGTCGAATTTCGACCCGCTACCGATGCCTGGCAGCGTCTTGCTCGACGCCGCCGATCTTTCGATCTCGAACGATAACGATCTGCGCGGCCTTCCGCGCCCATACGGCGCCGGCAACGATATCGGCGCGATTGAGTTCCAGGGGGCGGCGGACCTTGTGATCTTCCAGAATGGGTTCGAGTGATGCAGAAGCTTGAGGTGGATCCAGGGACGAGCGAGCCGATTTTTTATTAGAGATTAACTGGACGTCAAGTCACGATTCGATGTGTTGCGCCCTTGCTCGGCATCTCGAAGGCCAAAGGCGCTCGTTGGCAGACGTGAATGGCCGAAGCTCTCCGCAAGCCCGACTCTTGGGTGCGCCTTTCATGCAGCTCTGCCACGGTTGAACGGGCCGTCGCCTTGCGCGCCGATCAAATGACGTCCCAAGGATACGAGCCGGCGCTGATGCGAGTGCCTGCGATCGCTTCGAGCAGGTCGTCCTCATTGCTCTCCATTCCGCGTACGTTGCGTGACATGCGTCGACGTGCCTGGCGCGTGAACATCTCGGCGATGCGCAGGGCGTTTTGCGCTTCTGCATCATTCTCGCGCACGAGCATGTCCGTGCGCGAAAGCACGCAGCAACCGACAAACAGGTCGATTGCGATGTCGGCAAGTCGCTTCTGCGCATGCTGCTGGTCGGCGATACCCTTGCCGTATTTCCTGAGCAGGGCATCGGATGCCTTCGACAGTTCAACGACATATTTTTCATAAGTTGCCGCCGCCTTGCGCAAACTTGGGTGCAGCTCGCGCAATATCTTGTCGGTGCCGACGCCGGTGGTCTCGCGCGCGCGCCGGCTCGCATAACCTGACAAAACGCCGAAGCCCTTGATCGGATCGTTGAAGATGTTGCCCAGCGCGGACTTCAGCTCGCCCAGTGAGGCGCCCACATCCTTGAGGCCCGACAGTGCGATATACAGCCGCAGAATCTCGTTGGTGCCCTCGAAAATCGTCAGGATGCGTGCATCGCGCACGATCTGTTCGTACGGGAATTCGCGCATGAAGCCGTTACCGCCTGCAATTTGCAGCGCCTCGTAGCCAGCACGCTGAATGGCCTCGCTGGCGAATATCTTGCTCATTGCGGCTTCGACCGAATAATCGGTGCAACCCGAATCGATGTAGTGAGCGACCATCCACACCGCGCTTTCGGCGGCGAAGCAGTCGACCGTCATCTGCGCGATCTTTTCGCGGACGAGGCCGAAATCGGCGATCGGCTTGCCGAACTGCTTGCGTTCGGTGGCTTGGGCGATCGCGAGCTTGATCAGATTCTTGATGCCGCCGACGGCGCCGCCGCCAAGGCCGGTGCGGCCGTTGTTGAGGATCGCCATCGCAACCTTGAAACCTTTGCCGACCTCGCCGAGTACGTTCTCTGCCGGCACGTGCACGTCGGCAAATGCAACCGTGGTCGTTGATGAAGCGCGGATACCCATCTTGTCTTCATGCGGTCCGTGGCTGACGCCTGGCCAAGCCGCTTCGACGACAAACGCCGTCATCTTGCCCTCGGGCGTGTCGGTACGCGCGAATACCGTGTACAGGCCGGCCAAGCCGCCATTGGTGATCCAGATCTTTTCGCCATTGAGGATCCAGCTGCCATCATCGTTTCGGGTAGCCTTGGTATGGATAGCCGCCGCATCGGAGCCAGCACCCGATTCGGTCAGACAGAACGCCGCAATCAGTTCGCCACTGGCGAGCTTGGGCAGATAGCGCGCTTTCTGTTCGGGCGTGCCAAACAGGAGCACACCCTTCATGCCGATCGAACTGTGTGCGCCAATCGTCAGCGACACCGAACTATCGTGCGAGCTGGTTTGCGCGAGGACGCGCGCATAGGCGGCATTAGACAGTTCGAGGCCGCCGTATTCCTCGGGAATGATCAGGCCGAACAGGCCCATGTCGCGCAGCGCCTGGATGAACTCGGGAGGCTGCTCGGCAGTGCGATCCCAGTGGGTGAGGTCCGCATGTTTCGGCGCGAGGAAATCGTCGATTGCATCGAGCATTGGCGCAAGCATCTCGCGGTCACGCTCGCGCATCTTCGGATACGGAAACAGGTTCTCTTCGAAAATGTCACCAAAGAAAAGTTGCTTGGCCGCACTGCGATCACGCTGCAGGGTCTCGACATCGCTCGCCATCGTGTTCGGGGAAACCTTTGCATTCACGGTGCGGCTCCGGTCACAGGGTTGGTTGCGCAGTCTCCGCCGAGCCCGTTTGTCCCGCAAGGGGCGCATGGCCTCGCTACGCGCCGTAGCTCTATTCGTACGCTGATTCCCATTTGCCGTAACCGTTTCGAGCGACCGACGCGCGAGGTTGTCAACGCTTGAGGCGCATCGTCATGGGGAGCGAAGGCCCCGTTTTGGCGAACAATTGGTTGGCAAATGCGCCGCAATCCGTCACCGTTGCGAAACCTGCTCCCAGTGAAGGCAAATGAATGTCCGTGCCACCGTTTGCGCAATCTGCTCCCATCGTTCCATTCTGGAATCGCTTGCGCGAGATCACACGATATCCCGCGCACATGAGCGCAATGATCACCATTGTCATGCTGGCGCTGGGCAATCTCGCGATCTTCTTGCCGTTCGGGCGCATTCTTGTTTTGCTGGTCGCCGTAGCCGGATACCGCTACGCGTTCGAATGTTTGCGCGCTACTGCGAACGGCACCATGGAACCGCCGGAACTCATGCAGTCCACCGATGGCAGCCTGGGCTGGAAGCAGATCTGGCTGATGTTGATCTTCATTGCGATTGGAATCATCGGTATTGGGTTGTTCGGCCCGAAGCTGGGCATGGTTCTGCTTCTTTTTCTCGGCTTCTGCCTTCCGGGCGCGACGATGAGTTTGGCCATGGATGAAAGCCTTTCTGGTGCATTGAATCCGGCGAAATGGATTGCAATTTTTACCCGCATCGGTTGGCCCTATCTCGCCGTCGTGGGGTTGTGCCTGGTTATCCTGACCAGTCAAAATTATGCGGCGGCGATGGCAGCCAAAGTCCTGCCGCTATTCCTCGCAGTGATCGTGATTGGGATTATTTCCAATTATGCGCTTGTCATGACCTTTCATCTGATGGGCTACCTGATCTACCAGTATCACGATGACGTCGGCTTCGAGCCGGTCGCGCCGCAGATGTTGCGGCCGCTGGCCAAGCTCGATCCGGACCAGGATTTGCTCGACGAAGTCACCGCATTTGTTCGCGATGGAAAACCTGAAAACGCAACGGAACTCCTGCGCGGACATTTGCGCAGTCGCGGCGGCACGCCCGCTGTACATACGCAGTACCGAAAATTGCTGCGCCTCGCCGATGACCGAGACGAGCTGCTGCGACATGGCCAGGAATATCTGAACATCCTGATGGCTCAGGACAAGACTCGCCCTGCCTTGGAACTGCTGCGCGAATGCCAATTGATCGAGCCGACTTTTTCCCCAACCGACTCCGCCCAGATCAGTCAACTCGCAAAGCTCGCAGCGCAAGGCGGACAACCGGAACTCGCGTTGCGCTTGCTCTCGGGATTCCACAAGCGTTTCCCGAAAAGCAAGGACATCCCGCAGAACTACCTGCTGGTTGCGACGCTGTTGCATGAGCGCATGAATCATGATGAGAAAGCGCGCTCGGTTCTGACGTATCTCAAGGCGAACTTCGCCGACGACGCACTGATGCCGGAAATCGACGCGCGTCTCGCGATGATCGAGCGCATCATGGCGACGGTAAAGAAATCCGAAGCAAAAATCTGACCGTATCTGCCGAGTGAAAAGTTTCGCGAAGCAAGGATTGATGGTTCAAATGAAGCAGGATGTCTGCATGCCATTGGTACGCAGTCTCAGGAAACTTCTGACCTAACCTGCTGCAAAAGAAACCGGGCCTTCGGAGCAAACTCGCTTTGCGGGAAATGCATCGCGAGATATTCAAGGCGTTCGCGACGTTGCGGCGAGGTTTCGGCGGCACGCAGGGAAAAAGCAAACCATGCCGCAGCAAGGGCGGGGAGGTTTGGGTGCGCTTTGCCGATGTCCTGAAGCAATTTCTGGGCATCTGCATCGGCACCGATGCGCAGCAGAGGATTGATCAGGCGCAGCAACACTTGGGGTGCGAGTCGCGGCACACCTGCGCACGTTTTCAGATAGTCGAAGCAAATTATTTTGAGTTCGTGAATTTGGGATTCCAATTTCGCCGGGAACTCGAATACGCGCGTGGCCGCCGTGTCCAATTGCGCAGGCGTGCCGCCATAACGCGCGCAGCGATACAGTGCGATCAATACATGCAACTGTCCAGGCTCGTCGGTGTCGATGCGTTCGAGCAAGTTGCGCGCCTTCGGAATTTCGAGTCTGCCGATATGTTCGAGCGCCTGCGCATAGGCAAGCCCATGACCTTCGCGTTTTTCCTCGCGCGCGTCTTCCTCGACAAACGCGTCACGTACTCCACCGTAGCGACGGAGAAGCCAAGCAAGACCCGCACCGCTCACGATGCCGCCGGCATGCGCATCGAATCCAATACGAGAACCGCCGTCCAGCCAGAGATTCAACACTTGCCAGCCAAACCAGAACGGCAACAACACCAGGGCCGGCACGCGAACGTAGTCGAACACGACAAAAAACCAGTAGAAAACGCGGACACGGCGCAGACCCCAGATCACGCAGTACGCGCCCATCAATGCGGCGATCGCGCCCGAGGCGCCGAGTGCCAGCCCGGCATCGCCCCAATGCCAGGCGATGGTCGTAAGCGACGCGCCCAGTCCGCCGGCGAGATAGAGCCCGAGATACCACCACGGCCCGAGTGCACCTTCGACGAGCAGGCCCAACACCAGCAGAAAAATCATGTTGCCGAGCAAATGTTCCAGGCCACCATGCATGAACATCGCCCAAAACATGCGCCCGGGTTCCATGTGCGAAAAGCGCAAGGCGTGGCGCGAGGTGAACGCACTGTTGCGGATACGATCGAACTCGGATCGTTTGCTGTGCCAGTCGGCGTAGTCGGCGTTGTTCGGGTCGATCACGCTGTCGGCGCGAAGCGCGGCAAGGAATTTCTCATCGGATTCAATCAGTGCGACTTGCATCTCCGGTGGCGCCACCTGCATCGCCTCCAGGCGTTGCGCAACATCACGGCTGCCAGCCTGATCGTGCAGCCATTTGCCGTACGCCGGAAATTCGATGCGTCCAAGTTGCGACTGCTGGTAGTAATCCAGCGCATTGCGCAGCACGCGATCGTCGCCGGACTGCAAAATGAGATAGACCAAAAGGTTGATCAGAATCAGTGCCAGCGTGACCATCGGCGCGGTGGCCCAGGTCATTCGACGGTGCAGCGGCAAAATCAGCAAAACAAATCTCCCCAGCGCAGCGACGAGACGAATTGTATGCAGGCCTTGCGCCGCGCGCGAGGGCGAAAGCAAACTTGCCTGAGGTCAATGCATGACGCGTTGGTCGTCGGTTGAGGAGCGCCTCCCGCCCCCTGGTCATGCTGGCACCGCGCAAAGGTTGGTTACCCGAGTCGAGTGAGTTGCTATCGGTTATCGGGCTATGCGGAGCTGCTCACGTGCTGGCACGATCCAGGGAGGCCATGTCCTCAGGCGACAACGTCAATTTCGCGGCATCGATCAGTTCATCCAGTTGATCGAGTCGCGTCGCACTCGCGATTGGTGCAGAGATGCCGGGGCGGGCCATGACCCATGCCAAGGCGACCTGGGCGGGTTTGGCGTGCAGGCGGGCGGCGACCTCGTCGAGCGCAGACAGCACGGTGTTGCCGCGCTGGTCGAGATACTTGCCAACGCCGGCACCGCGCGGACTGCTGTCCAGATCCGCGTGATTGCGATATTTTCCGGTCAGAAATCCGCTGGCAAGGGCAAAGTAGCTGATCACGCCAAGGTTGCGTTCGTGCACGAGGCGTGCAAGCTCGGTTTCATAGCCACTGCGCTCCATGAGGTTATATTCCGGTTGCAGGACTTCGTAGCGCGGCAGCGATTCATTTTCGCTGACATCCAGTGATTCGGCGAGTCGCGCCGCGCTGAAATTGGACGCACCGATCGTCCTCACCTTGCCTTCCTCAATGAGCCTTGAGTAAGCGCCCAAGCTATCGGCGATGGGTATGCTGGGATCGTCTTCGTGTGAAAAATAGACGTCGATCGCCTCGATTCCGAGGCGCTGCAAGGATTCCTCGGCGGCTGCGCGAATATTTTCCGGCGCGAGACCAGGGTGCTTGCTCCACTTGGCTACTTTGGTTGCAATGACTACATCGTCGCGTCGGCCGCTGCGACGCAGCCATCTGCCGATGATCGTCTCGGATTCACCGCCTTCGTTGCCGTTGAACCAGGACGAATACATGTCGGCGGTATCGATGAGATTGAAGCCGGCATCGACAAAGGCATCGAGCAGCAAAAACGAAGTCGCTTCGTTGACGGTCCAGCCGAACACATTGCCGCCGAACGCAAACGGCGCAACGTGGATGTCGGAATTACCCAGTTTGCGGTGTTGCATGGCTTTCTCCGAAAACAATGGAAGCGTCCGAGGCTGGACTCGTTGAATCAGCGGCGGCGAGATCGTTCAGGC
This sequence comes from Dokdonella sp., assembly GCA_039930065.1. GTDB lineage: Bacteria > Pseudomonadota > Gammaproteobacteria > Xanthomonadales > Rhodanobacteraceae > Dokdonella. The sequence continues at coordinate 3,385 of JBDSPX010000357.1, read as the reverse complement.
GAGTGCCAACAGCCATTGGTTGCGCGAGCGCGGGGGAAAACCCAGGTGTTGAAGCGATCGTGACGGTCGCTCCGCTGCGCGAGGCACTCAAAGTCCGCGCAAGACGGAACGACACGAAGTCATTGCGTCTTGCGCAGATCTGGATTTTTCAAAGCTTTGATCAGATAGTGTCGCGGCGGGGTGACCGCCTGACATGCGAACATCGATCAGCCGGCAGACTTGCCGGGCTTGGCATCGACAACCGGCGTGGTCGGCTTCTTGTTGGCTGACGAACTGCTTGAATGAAACGCAGCAGAGGTGGTGGTGCGCAGAGGGGTATTGCCCAAGACATCAATGCGTCCGCCACGTTTCTTGAACTCGGCAAGGTCGTCAAGGATCGCTTCACTGGTGAGGATGCGAGCGCCGGGTTTTGCTTTCTGCTGCTGGAATGATTGCGAGTTGCTGACGGGGCGGCTGGGACTCGGCTTTGCTTCGCTGGACATCTGAACTCCTTGAACTGACTGATTCACGTGATGGTTGACGCGATGGGAAGCCCCCAATTGCTAATTGACCAGGAAAACTCCTGGAACATCGACCTCTGGGAGACTTTTTCCGCATTGAGCGATGTAGAGTGCCAAAATCGGAGCACATCTGACGATGGACGTCTCGCGCATGCAGACCAACCGCGCATCTTACGAAATGTGATGTGAACCAGATGTTATCTTCATCGAAATCCAGACAACGTGCGGCCAACAGCTTGAAATGGCCGGCGTTACACTGTGCTTTCGTGTTTTTTTGCTTGCCACGAGTCTCGGCGATAGAAGCGCTGGATAGCGAAGAGGCACGATCGCCATAGCCTATGCCCGTGACCGAGGTTTTGATGCGCAGCTTGATCAATTTTGATGAGAGCCCGTCTGAGCCTAGGTGGGTGGCGGTCAACGATGACGTGATGGGAGGATGTTCAAGCGGCCGCTCAACGCTCAATGACGGCATGCTGCATTTCAGTGGCGCGCTCTCGCTCGCGAACAACGGCGGGTTCGCGTCTGTGCGTACCGTTGACTACGCCGTCAACCTGTCGAAGGTCAGCGCGCTTGTTTTGAGGATTCGTGGCGATGGACGCCGCTATCAGCTTCGACTCACCACCGATGCGCAATATCGCGGTATCAGTATTTCTTACTCCGCTGGGTTCGAGTCGGTTGCTGACGAGTGGGCCGAAATTCGCCTGAGTCTCGATTCCTTGCAGCCCAGTGTGCGCGGAACGGTGCTTGCTGGACCTCCGTTCGATCGGTCGCAGGTTCGACAAATAGGATTTCTGGTCGGCGACAAGCAAGCCGGGCCATTTTCTCTCGCCATTGACTGGATCGGTGTTGATTGACCCAAGCCTGGGCGACTTTGCGCGCGCCGATATCCGCGTTCAACAATGATCCGATCGCAAAACAGGGATGTGATCTGATTCGGAATCAAGCGCCTGGATGGTCGATGATTCCTGCGCCTTCTCAAATTCGCCAGCGGATGATGTCGAGAATGCAGTTTGGTTGGCGATGTCTCGACGGCAACCTCAAGATGCATACAGGAAGCCATCGTTGCGGGTTGAAGGTCTCAGCGATGCGGTCGGCTTGGCCGTGCGTGCTGGCGGGATACGGATCCGGGCTTACGCTCGGCTTCGACGTTTTTGCTGAAGGCGATCAGACAGCCAGCATGATCGGAATCGCGCTGATCGAAAGCGTGCTGGTCGGCATCGGCGGCGGTAGCGGTGCACCGGACGCGCGCATGACAAACACCGAGCTGCCGTCAGGAAATCCTCGGCCCCACTTTCTCGCGAACCCCACTGAGAGAAAAAATCGGCGATTGAGCACCCACGCTCTACGCGATGCGCAAGAGAAAAAGCGATCGAGCTTGCTACTCGGGCGTCCATGATCAATTCAAGTACCAAGCTCGCGCATGACTTCGAGTCGAACAATGAAAAGGGAAATTCCACGGCTTGCCATGGTTGCAACCGCGCCTGACTTTGCCGCATTCTGCGGGCATGCACCGCATACTGATTGTCCTGGCCTTTGGCGGCCTTGCAATGCCCGCCCTCGCGGCGACATTTACTGTCGAAGTGGGTCCCGGCACGGTTTTCAGTCCGGCAAGTGTGACGATCAGCGAGGGCGATACGGTGCGCTTCGTCAACCGTGGAGGCTTGCACAACGTCAAGTCAAACGACAACACATTTCGCTGCGCGCATGGCTGCGATGGCGATGGCCACGGCGGCAATGGCGCGCCGAGTTCGGACATCTGGTTTGCGCTGGTAACCTTTCCACTGGCGGGCACGATCGGTTACTACTGCGAGACGCATGGCACGCCGACCAGCGGCATGCGCGGCACAGTCATCGTGGAAGCCGCTGTTCCGGTCGAGCTTGAGAGCTTCGAGATCGATTGAGGCGAGCGGCCACCGCTCTCAGACAAAACCCAGACCACGTGCATTGAAATTGATCAGGTTCGGCGTGATCAGGTCAATGTCACCTTCACTCAGGCCATACCAGCGCGCCAATGTCGCCGTGTACTGGTCGATCGACGTGGTCGGAATGATCTGGCCGTAACCGGCGTCGTTCGGATTCGTCGCCGATGGGTTGAGACTCGGCATGTGCGCAAGCCCGGATCCCGCCAGATCATCGCCATAGAATCTACCGCCTTGCACGGCACCGCCAACGACGAAATGGTGAGAGGCCCAGCCATGGTCGCTGCCGTTCTGGTTGTTGGACAGCGAACGCCCGAAGTCCGATGCGGTGAACGCAGTCGCGCGGTCTGCCAGAGTGACGGCGGCAAGCGCCGCATGAAACCCACTCAACGATTTCGACAAGTCGACGAGCAGATCCTGCTGCGTTGCGAGTTGCTCGGAATGGGTATCGTAGCCGTCGGCGGTGACAAAGAAAACCTGGCGATGCAGGCCGGTATAGCCCGACACATTGTTGTTTGCCGCCCAGATCAACTTGACCACGCTTTCGAGCTGCGCACCGAGTCGACCTGTGCCTGCGAAATAGCTGCTGAAGTCGGGCATGCCGGCCGCTTGCAAGGTATTCTGGATCACGCTGGCCGTATCAATAGAGCGTCGCATCGTGGTGCCAAAGGTGCGTTCGAGTGCATTTGCCTGGCCAGCTGCGTGCAAGGCATTGAACGTATTTCGGAGCGCATTGGTTCCCGATAGCTCGTACGGAAAATCCACGAGGTTCGGTCCGTACGAATTCATCACGTAGCCATTGACGTTTTCGCCACGTAGAAACGCATCCTGGCCACCCAGCGAAGTCAGGATCGGAATATTCGCGGGATTGTTACTCGCTACGAGATCGGCAATGCGCCCGCCCCATCCAGTGACGGGTGCATTGCTCGGAGGCGAAGATTGCCAATAGGAACTTTGATCGGAATG
>JBDSPX010000356.1:0-4323 GCA_039930065.1 Dokdonella sp. | reverse complement strand
TGCGTCAGCGCTTTGTCGCAACCCACGGCAAGCCGGAACAGACGTTCGCGATTGGCATGTCGATGGGCGGATTGTTGACCGTCCAGGCACTCGAATCCAAGCCGTCTGTTTATGCCGGAGGACTCTCTCTATGCGGCGCGATCACACCAGCCGACGTCCTGTTCGCACGCGATTTCGCCTTGCGCGCGGCGTTTGATTTCTACTTCCCGAATCTGCTCGGTGCACTGGTTCCGGTGCCCGATGACTTTCGTCACAGTGATGAACTCAGTCGGCGCATCGGCAAAGCCCTGAGTGAAAATTCGAACGCGACCGAATCATTGCACCGCCTGTTCGGCGTCTGGAGCGAAGCGGGCTTCCCTGATCTGATCATCTCAACCACGCTTGACCTGCGCGAGCTCCAGCAACGAGCCGACGGCAATCCATTCGGCAATGCGAACCTGATCTATACCGGCTCACTGGACGACGCGGCGCTCAACCTTGGTGTAACGCGATACCAGGCAAATCCGAAAGCCGCCGCGTATCTCTCGCTCTGGTACACGCCAAGCGGAAAACTCGAGCGACCCCTGCTCGCTGTGCATACCACCGGAGATCCGCTGGTCCCTGCATCAACGGCTTTCGACTACGCACTCATCGCACGGCGCGCGGGTCACGAAGGCAACTTCGTGCAGCAGTTCGTCAACGCCGAAGGCCATTGCACAATGGGCGATGCGCGCATCGTGCATGCGTTCGAGGAACTCGTCGGCTGGACACACGGCAAGCGGCCACACGCAGGATTGCGAGAGTGAGCGCTGTTCGATTCTCGCTCAAGGCAACGCCTGAAACGGGCATAGATGCGACCAGGCTTCGCTGAGCTGAGTCGTCGCGAAGGTATGCCCACCGGTGAACGTCGTGAACCAAAGATTCTGCGACAGCACCCAGCCGTTGTTGATGAAAATGTTTTTGTCACTCGTGGCATACGGCAGCAATGGATCGGTGGTGCCTACATGAATATCGATCGGAATATGACGTGATGCAGCTCCAACCCGAGCGTTGCATTCGGCTGCGTTGTCGCCAAAGCATGCAAGTTCCTGAAGCGCACCTGCACTGACCGAATAGGCCGCAAACATATCAATCGACACCGGCGCACCGAAATCGTTAAACATGATGTCATGCATAACATGACCACCCGCCGAGAATCCCCAGCCGATGCGTCGAGATCTATCGATGTTGTAAGCCGATTCCGCATCGGCGATTGCGGCTGCGAAAATGCTGTAGTCGCTCGGATTGGGCGGCGGCAGCTTCCAGTCACCCGAGGCTCCGGTCGCAATTGGCACAACCAGAATGAAACCGTTGGCATCGGATACCGGCGTCCACAGGGTTCGCACCGATTGGGCAGCAGCAGGGGCATTGCCGGCGCCCGCATATCCATGCAACGCGAGCACGATGGGCACAGGATGCGAGGGTGAATACGAAGCTGGCACGTGCAGGTAGATCGTAAATGTGCCGGGCGGGTAGCCCGGTACATTGACTGTTCGACTCACGTTGCCCGTGGCACCGCCACTGCCATTCGAAGGCAAACGCGTAATCGCATCAGCAGGCTGAAAGCCATCGACGAAGATCGCATCGGGGTGCGCACACACCCAATCCGGCAAAGCCGCCGTCGTCGTTGCATGGGCCGCCGGAACGCCAATCATGCAAATCGTCGTGCAGGCGACGGCAAAGGGCGCGATCGATTTTCGTCGAATGCTTTGCCAGTTCATGTTGTGCCCTTGGTCGCCGAGAAAGCATCGAATCGACGTCACAACAGCGATTGGATGCACGAACACCTTAGCGCACTGCGGACAGCCTCCACCGAGTGGCTGCGTCACACATTCAGTGTGACGTCATTCTCGTTATCTCAATGCGAATGCAGGGCCGGCTCAGGCAGCGGGTTCGCCAAGGAGCCGCCCGTTGCTCGCGATCACTTTCGCGTACAGCTTCGCGCTGTCCTTCAACGTACGCGTCTGTGTCTCGAAATCGACATGGATGATGCCGAATCGTTTTGAGTAGCCCAGCGACCATTCGAGGTTGTCGAGAAGAGACCAGGCAAAGTAGCCGCGCAAGTCGCAACCGGCTTCGCGCGCCGCATGCGCCGCGCGCAGGTGCTTGCGCAAGTAATCGACGCGCAGCGGATCGTTGATCACGCCATTCTCGGCGACCGGCGGATCAAAAAACGCCGAGCCGTTTTCCGTGATGTAGATCGGCGGATTGCCGTAACGCTCCTTGATCCACATCAGCGTGTCGGTCAGACCCTGCGCATAGACCTCCCAACCGGTTTCCGTGTAGGTCGAGGATTTCTGGCGCACGCCGCTGGCCTTGAGCGGCCAGGAATGCTCATTGTGCCGAGTGACGCTGCGCGTGTACCAGTTGAGACCGAGGAAATCGATCGGCTGCTTGATCAAAGCCATGTCCTCATCGGGCCATTCGGGCCAGGCCTCGCCAAAGATCTCGCGCAACTCCTCGGGATACGTACCGAAAAACGCGGGGTCGAGGTATTGGCGATTCATGTAGGCATCCGCGCGCTGTGTCGCGGCGAGATCTTCCGGCGATTGCGAAGCCGGATACTTCGGCTCGATGTTGACGACGAGACCGATGCGATGCTTGCCCTCGGCGCGATAAACCTGCACGGCACGACCGTGCGAACGCATCAGATGATGCGAGGCAATCGGCGCCTCAAACCGATTGCGATGGCCGGGCGCAAGCGCACCATGCAGGTAGCCACCATCGGTCACGACCCACGGCTCATTGAGCGTCGACCACATCTTCACGCGACCATCGAGTGCGCGATACATCGTCGCCGCATAGTCACCGAACCAATCCGCGATATCCGGATTGAGCCAGCCGCCGCGATCATCCAGCGCGGCCGGAAGATCCCAATGAAACAAGGTGGCTGTCGGTTCGATACCCGCTTCGAGCAAGCCATCGACGAGACGCGAATAGAAGTCGAGTCCCTTCTGGTTGATGCGACCCTTGCCCTCGGGGAAAATCCGGCTCCAGGAGATGCTGAAGCGATAGGCGTTGAGTCCGAGTTCGCGCATCAGCGCGATGTCGCCATGCCAGCGACGATAGTGGTCACAGGCGACGTCACCGGTGTCGCCATCCTTGGTCATCCCGGGCGTGTGCGTGAAACGTTGCCAGATGCTCGGTCCGGCGCCGTCTGCCAGTGGCGAACCTTCAATTTGATAGGCGGCCGTGGCGCAGCCCCACATGAAATCCTGCGGAAATTCGATTGCTGTCTGGGTCATGGAAGTCGGCAGTGGAAGCAGAGGAATGAAAACGGTTACATTGAGGATATAGCAAGCGTCGCAGGATTGGCATAGGCAGCTCTTCCGCGGCGCATTTCAACCTGGAGTTGCGCCGTGGCCAATCTGAAGCTCGATGCCGTCCGCAAGGTTTACGCCAATGGATACGTCGCGGTGGCCGGCGCCAGCTTCGAGATTCTCGACGGTGAATTCCTCGTACTCGTCGGTCCCTCCGGTTGCGGCAAGTCGACCCTGCTGCGCCTGATCGCCGGCCTCGAATCAATCACCTCGGGGACCCTCAGCATCGCCGACCGCGTGGTCAATGATGTCGAACCGAAAGATCGCGATATCGCGATGGTCTTCCAGAGCTATGCGCTTTATCCACACATGACGGTGGGCGAGAACCTCGCGTTCGGGCTGACCCTGCGCGGTACGTCGCGCGATGAGATCAAGCGCCGCGTTGATGAAGCCGCGAAGACGCTTGAATTGGGCCCCGTGCTATCGCGCAAACCCGGCCAGTTGTCGGGCGGCCAGCGACAACGCGTTGCGCTCGGTCGAGCGCTGGTGCGCAATCCAAGCGTATTCCTGCTCGACGAGCCGCTGTCGAATCTCGATGCACGCCTGCGTCTGAGCATGCGCGTGGAAATTGCCAAACTGCATCGCACACTCGGCACCACGATGATCTATGTCACCCACGACCAGATCGAGGCGATGACGCTCGGCCAGCGCATCGTCGTGCTCAAGGATGGCGAGATCCAGCAGATCGATACACCGATGAACCTGTATGCGCGTCCGGCCAACCTGTTCGTCGCCGGCTTCCTCGGCAGCCCGGCGATGAATCTGCTGCGCGGCCGTGTCGTCGACGACAACGGCCTGCGCCTCGACACCGGCAGCGCGCTGCTGCCGCTCGAGGCCACCCACGAATTGCGCGAGGTCGCGCGCGCGTACTCGGGTCGCGACCTGATTGCCGGATTGCGCCCCGAGGACTTCACGCCGGCGCGCGGCGATGCCGGCGCCGCCACGCTGACCGCGCAACTCGAACTGATCGAGCCGGTCGGCAACG
>JBDSPX010000355.1:0-15992 GCA_039930065.1 Dokdonella sp. | reverse complement strand
CTGGCGACAGCCCGAGGGTGTCGAAACTCATGGTGATGCTCCTGATGTGTAACCCGGAGCGTCCCTGATGAACCTCGCTGCAGGTTTGAATTTGCGGACGCCGGTCAACATGACGGGCATTCCGGTTTCGGGCGTCGGGACCACGAGCGGTGAGGTTCAGACCGTGCCTGGGAACAGGCAGGGAATCGAATAACCGGAAGGGAAACGGGGGTCAACGCGACTTAACCCGCGAAGCTTACAGGTTTTTTGTGGCGTCAGCCAGCCTATCGGCACGACCAAACGCGGATCGAAGTGACGTCCGACCTTTGACCGTTTGTGAATGGCGAGATAGTGTCAGCCATTCATGCGCATTACCTTCGAACTCGAATCGTCTGACCTGGAGCGCTTCGACAGCGCGTTTGATAGTGCTCGTCGTCTTGCTGCTGATGCCGATGAGATCGACATTGTCGACGCTGCCAAGCAGGCACTGGATGCGATTTGCATTGATCGGATTCCGGCCTATGTGCGCAAGCGGCTCGTCCATGTGCAGAGACTGCTGCTGATGCTTGAGGATGACGAGTGGAGTCTGCCGATGCCGGATCGCGCCGACGCCCTCGCTGCCTTGGCGTATTTCGGTGATCCGGACGACCTCATTCCCGATCACATCGAGGTCATCGGCTTGATCGATGATGCGATCATGCTCGAACTGATCGCACGTCGCATGCGCCATGTATTGCTTGGGTATCGCCAATTCTGCGCGTTCCGCAAATCCCTGCCGAGCGCAGCGGAAGGCAGCGAAGCGCGCCGAACCAGAGCTCATGTGCTGGCTGACTTTCGGTCCGGGCTTATCGACCAGTTGGCCAGTCGCCGCGAACGCGTGGGCGCACGAATTGAACAGTTGGCCTGATTACTGACCCGCGACGCTGCAGTTCGAGGATTTTGCTGGTAGTCTCGCGCGCCTTCCAGACTAGCCGTTCAAGCCGGAGCCATTCATGCAGGTCGCCAAAGATACCGTCGTTTCGATGCACTACACCCTCACTGACGATTTCGGTCAGGAGATTGAAAGTTCGCGTTTGTCGGGTCAGCCGATCGAGGCGCTGATTGGTCATGGTGGCATCATCCCGGGCCTCGAAAAGGCGCTGATTGGCCACACCGTCGGTGATAGCGTCGAAGTTGATGTCGAGCCGGGCGAAGCCTATGGCGAGCGCAACGAAGGTCAGGTTCAGCGCGTTCCGAAGAAGTACTTCCGTGAAGGAGCGAAGCTCAAGCCTGGCATGATTACCAATCTTGCCATGAAGGAAGGCGGGCAGCGAACGGTCAGCGTCATCAAGGTCGGATCCAGCGTTGTCGACGTTGACCTCAACCATCCTCTCGCCGGCAAGAAGCTGCACTTCAAGGTAGAGATTCTCGCGGTTCGCGAAGCCAGCGCCGAAGAGATCTCACATCGCCATGTGCATGGCGTTGGCGGAGTCGAGCACTGATCAAGTTGCTTTGCGGATGGGCGCGTCGGATCAATCGATGACGCGTTTGCCGCCGCGGAACGTATCCTTCCAACCAGGCGCGTCAAGTCGATCGAGCCGAACCGTGCCGCCACTGTTCGGCGCATGCACGAAACGACCATTGCCGACATAGATGCCGACGTGGCTGATGCGCCGATGGTCGGCGAATAGCACAAGGTCACCGCTCTGCAGATGTTTGAGGGAAACGTCGGGTTGCTTCAACTCGCCCAGTTCCGCCGATGTGCGTGGCAAGCGCACGCCGATCGCGTCACGGAAGACATAGCCGACGAGGCCGCTGCAGTCGAATCCGCTGTCAGGCGTGTTGCCGCCAAAACGATAGCGCGTGCCAACCAGGGACATTGCGCGAAATAGAACGGCATTGGCGAGATCTGCCGTGCTCGACGATGGCGCTTCACCGCCACCGGAGACGTAAGTTGACGGGCGAGTTTCGCTGTTTCCGCAGCCGGTAAGCAGAATAGCCAGCAAGATTGTCAAGCGCAGAAAGCACATCGCCCGACCTTGGAGCAGGCCGGGCGATGTGTCAATCGATGAAGAAAACAAGGCGGCGCACGCGGATTCGGGAAACGTGCGACGCCTCTAAAAAATCAGGCTGCGCTTGCGCAGAGTTTCAGATGTGGAACCCGGGCAGCCGGCGCTTCGAACAAGATTTCCTCGTCACCGACCAAGGCTTCATGCAGGGTCTGAACCGCCTGCTCGAATTGGCTCAGGCGCTCTTGCGATGCAGCAGCGACATTCTCTGGAACCTGTCCGGCATCGAGCAGGCCACGCAACATCTCGCGATGCTGATCGCTGAAATCCGGATCGAGCAAGGCTTCGTCAAGTGCACAGATCACTGCAGCAAGCCAACCCGAGGTCGGTGAGCGCAGAGCCAGCAGCATTTCATTGGACGAGATGTTCATGTGATCCCCCGGTTGATTCGGACTGCCAAAGAATATGCAGGCTCCGTGCCAAGACGGTCATTCCGAGGTCCGATCCCCCTTGAATGCGGAATCCTTTGCTGAACGGAGTTCAAAAAGTACCTCGATGGAACATCCTCGGGTAACGCAATCTGACGCGCATGGCTCGTCGAATATGGTCACAAGGTGACAATCCTCGACCTGCAGATTGCCCTGGTAGGTCGATTTGCAGACTGATAAGCAGCGATGCTTCCCTGTGCGGCGTCGAGCTTGAGTTGGCAACGCGGATTTCGCAGGAGAAGAGGTGCCTCCCGCAATTGATTTTGCCAGTCTCCGCTGACGTAGAATTTGCAGCCATGAAGAACGACGAATCCGATGTTTTGATCCTGGGTGGCGGTGTGATCGGTTTGGCCTGCGCCTACCATTTGCTCGCTCAGGGGCGCCAAGTAACCATTCTTGATCAAGGGCACGTGGGCGGCGGCAGCTCGCATGGCAATTGCGGCACGCTGACACCGAGCCACGCCATGCCGTTGGCGATGCCGGGTGTTGTTGGTACTGCGATCCGCTGGTTGTTCAAGCGTGATGCGCCATTGCGGATCAAGCCGCGGCTTGATCCCGCTCTTTTGCGCTGGCTTGAAGCGTTTCGCCGTCGCTGCAACTGGAGTGATTTTTCGGCAACTGCATCGATCAAGGCGCCCTTGCTGCTGCGTTCGGTCGAACTGATTGCGCAACTCGTTGAGCGAGAAAATCTCGATTGTGAATTTCAGGCCCAAGGTACTTTGCATGTCTACCGAGATCAGAAGGCCTTGGCGGGCTCATCCTGGTATCCGCGGATCCTGGCAGAGCTGGGAATCCAGGTAGAGCTGCTCGATGGGAGACAGATCGAATCGATGGAGCCAGCGCTCAAGCCGGGCGTCGCCGGCGGTTACTTCAATCCTGGCGATGCCCAGTTGCGACCGGACCGTTTCGTCGCTGAGTTGTTGCGTCTGATACGTGAGCGCGGCGGACATATTCACGAGCAGACTCGCGTAGATTCGATCGATGTCGAGCACGGGCGAATTTCACGCGTGCGCACGACGAACGGCGACTATTCGGCACGCGAAGTGGTTTTCGCGCTAGGCGCCTGGTCGCCGCCGTTGGCGCGATCACTCGGCATGAGGCTGCCGATCCAGCCGGGCAAGGGCTATTCGATCACCTACTCACAACCGGCGATCTGTCCACGCATCCCGTTGACCCTGAAGGAAGCCAGCGTCTGCGTGACCGCATGGAATTCCGGTTTCCGCCTCGGCAGCACGATGGAATTCGCCGGCTATGACAGCAGTCTCAACAAGACACGTCTCGACGCCTTGCGCAGATCGGCAGCGATCTACCTGCACGAGCCCGAAGGACCAGTGATGCAGGAGGAGTGGTATGGCTGGCGACCGATGACACCGGACGATCTGCCGATTCTTGGGCGTGTTCGCGGAGTCGACAATCTTTGCATGGCCACAGGCCATGGCATGCTCGGTGTAACCCTGTCGGCGGTAACCGGCCTGCTGGTCAGCGAGGTCATTGCTGGTGAAACACCCTCGTTTGATCTTGCGCCGTTCAGTGCCGCGCGCTTTGGTTGAGCACGACAGGTCACCCGATCGCATCGAAGAAGTTCGCGTCGATAAAAATTTCGGCAGCCGCTAGTCAGCTACTCGACGAGGTGGAGAGACTAGCCGAGCGAATCAAGTGCTGAAACCACGGCTCTATTGAATCGCGCCTCAAGGCCGCGTTCAGCTGAGCCGATCGGTCCGATTTCGATCCAGCTGGTCAGCAGCATCTCAAGCGCCGCTGCAGGGGCGGGCGCCTGGATGCCCTGCATGCGGGCAGAGAGTTTTTCCATCTGCAGATCCATGCGCCTTTGACGATCGCTTTCCGGGGGCTCAACGCCTGCGAGCTGTTCCATTTCGAGCACGCAATCACGCGCGGCGTCGAAATCATCGTCTCGCGTCGAGCCGTCTGAAAAAGCGTTTCGTCGTGTCTGGAATTCTTCGGAGGCAATGGTCAGCGCTGGCAAACCATCGCGTGCGACCTCGAACGTCGCCGCATCGATTTCGCCCGACTCGAGTTTTCTCAGCAATTCGTGATGCGCGATCCAGACATCGAAGCGGGCGCGACGCTTGTTCTTTTCGGCACGTGCCTTGAGGCCATCCAGCGAGGTCTGTGCGGCAAGAAACCGTTGGCGCAGGGCATTGTCGGGCGTGCCGAGTGCTCGCCATTCGGACTCGATGCGCTGAACCTCGGTGCGATCCGGGCTGGTCGCACTGCTGGCGATTGTTTCCAGTTGTACGCATAGACCTTCTGCGTCCTGGATCGCTTTGAGATCTTGAGCGCTGCGTTCAGCACGCTCTTTGTCCGCGCGTGAAAACACCGCATCGATTGCTGCACGGAATTGTTTCCACTGGGCCTGATCGCGCGCGCGCTTGCCGTTGCCGCTCGCTTGCCAGAGCTTTTGCAGATCACGCGCCTGGCTGATCGCGGTGCGTGAATCAGCCTGCTCGCTGAGCGCCTCGGCGCGACCGATCAGGGCGGATTTCGCAGTTTCGACCTCGCCATGCAAGGCAGTGATGCGCTCGTCAATGATGCTCAAGACCTGCTTGAGTTCGCCCGCGAGGTTCTTGCGTTCGCGTGGATTCACACGATCCAGCGCGCGCAGGCCTTCGACGCTGCGCTTGCGCATTTCGGCGAGTGCACGCCAATCGGGATTTTCTGCCGCGACCGCGCTCTTTGCTTCGTTGATCAGCTGGCTGGTCTCTTCCGAGCCCTGCTTGCGCAGCTCGTCGCGCTTTTCAAAATACGGCTTGGCCGGTTCGATAGCCTTGTGGCAGAGCGTACGAAAGCGGCGATCGATTCCGTCATTGGAGCGTTCCGTGCGGCCTTCGAGCCGATCCAGCGTGGACCATTCGGTCTGGATTTCGCGTACACGAGTCGCCAGAGCGTCAGGGTGCAAACCGGTTTCCGGCAGCACTTCCAGTTCTTCGCACAGTTGCTGGCGGCGGTTGCCATCGCTCCAGCGCTGCCACTGCTGAATCTTCGCGTAGTCGCCTTCGACATCGGCCAGCACCTCCCGCAGTGCGGGTGGAACGACCGGGATCTCTCGACGCAATCGACTGAGTTCGGCGTGTGCCGCGTGCGCTTCCGCGGACTTGCCTGCGGCGATCGCCTTTGCGGTCGTCTGGATCGCCGTGTCAAGTTTTACCAGTTGCTCTTTTTGCTTGCCTTCGCGCTCAGCCCGACTCGCTTGCGCGCGAGCCGTACGCTCTGCATCGGCGGCGGCCCTTTGCGCCGCCTCTTCGGCCGAGGATTCCGATTCCGCAATCACCTCAGGTTCCAGCTTTATCGATGCGATCTGCGCACCGAGTCGCGTGAAGCGAATCGAAAGCGCGGCTCCGGATTCGTCGTTTTCGTCAGCGAAACCTGCATGCAGTTCACCGATTTCGTTGAAGCGTGACTGCATTTCGGATTGCGTATGTGCAGCCGGATGGCGCAATGCGGTTTCAATCGCGTCGAGTTCGGCTTCGAGACGTACGCGATCCTGCGCGCGTTGACGCAAGCGGGCGACTTTTTCAGGATCGCGACTGTGATCGAGTAGGTCGCGGGCATTTTGATAACGCGTGACCAGATGCTCAGGCGCCTTGTCTGCAAGCGTCTGCCAGGTATTCGCGATGCTTGCCGTCTGATCCGAACGATCGCCTTCACGCAGCAGACGTTCAAGCTGCTCACACAGCGTGCGAGCTTGCGCCGAGATCGCATCGGGGTCACCGCGCTCGACACGCAGCGCATGCAGACGATCTGCGGCCAGACGGCTGATCGTCTTGTCCGACTTGCGTGCGCGCTCGCTGATGCGCGCGAGCTGGGTTTCGTCGTTGATGCGTCCCAGCGCGGCGAGGCGCACCGCTGCATCGCTATCGGCAGTGACGCGTTCAAGAATCAGGGCAGGGCGTTCGACACGCTGAAAAGCGGCGAGGCGCAGTTCGGGTTCGGGCGCGGTAACGGCAATCTGTTCGATCAAGCGCACGTCGTCCTGCGCGCGCAACAAACGCAGGCGATCGGCGAGAGGCGGAGCCGAGGCATGAGTTCCGGCCAGCAGTTCGGTGAACAAGGTCCGCGCCGTGTTGCGCACGCCTTCGTCGCGATCGTCCTGGGCCATCGCTTGGGCGAGGCCTGGTTCGGCCAAGCGCTTCAAGGCTGCGATGCGCACGCCCGCATCGGCATCTTCGCGGGCGAACTGGGCGAGCTGCGAAACCAGCTCGGCTGCGGTCTCGGTGGCAACGGCGTCACGGCGTACCGCTGCATCCTTCGATAGCCAACGCGGTTTGGAAAAGAATCGGGCAAGACTCATCAGAGAATTCGCAAGTTGATGTGGATGCAGATCAGAGCAGGGATTTGACGATGCGGAAACCGGCGATCCATTCGCCGAGGATCATGCCGAAATTGCAGAGTACAAAGACGAGCAGGGTGCGCGAGATGCGGTTTTTCCACCAGCCGGTCCAGTGGATCACGTCATCACGCAAGCTGTCGAAATCGGCGACGCGCGGACGATGGATCCATACTTCGACACCGGCCGCCGCCGCACCGACCGGAACGCCGGGACGGAATGGTTTGAGTGGGCCTACGACAAAGGCAGTCAGTGTGCTCAGCGGGTGTCCACCGGCCAGGAGAGTTCCCAATGCGGAGCCGATTCCGGTGCACAACACCCAGGTCCACAGCGCGTCGGTGCCCGAATCAGTACCGCGATAGAAAAGGATCGCAATGGCGATCGCAATGATCGCAAACAGTGCGATGCCGATGCGTTTCGGCCAAGGCGAACCGGGTGGGATTTCGGCCAGTGCTTTCTGCATCGGTCCCGGCGCATCCGTCTGCGATGCGATCGCTTGTTCGATGCCGGCAAGATGGCCTGCGCCGATCACGGCGAGCACGCGTTTGACCGGTTTGTCGGCACGTGATGCTTGCTCGGCTTCTTCGCGCAAACGCGCGGTCATGTAGCGATCGCGTTCGGAGATCAATGCCTCGAACAGCGGCGGCGACTCCTTGGCGAATTCACTGAACATGCTGCCGAGCATGTCGCCTTCCTTGAGTTTCTCGATCTCGCTTTCCTCGACTTCTTCGCGCGTGATCAAACTGCCGGCTAGACCGCCGACGATGCCGACACGATCAAGAAATCCGACACTGCGAATCGCCCGCTTCAAGGTGATGCCGACTTCGCGATCGATCAGCCAGATCGGCAGACCGCGCGCTTCGGCGCCATCGATGGCGGCCTTCATCTCGGCGCCCGGTTCGATACCGAATTGTTCAGCGAGGCGACGCTGGAAAGCCGATAGTGCGAGATTGGCCGCGACCAGTCCTGCCTTGCCCTGACGTATGATCTGGAACAAATCCAGATTTCGGAACGACTCCGGATCACGCATCGATTTGTAGCGTGGCTCACAGAGTTCGACGGCCACGGCATCAAAAGACTCGCGCTCAAGAATCTCGCGCACGGCTTCGACGCTGGCACGCGATACATGCGCGGTGCCGAGCAGCACGTATTCGACGCCATCGCGGGTGACGCGGGAGATCGGTTGCGCTGCGAGTGACTCGCTCATCGCGACGGATGAGTCAGGGGTTTCGTTGGTTTCTTGCATGGATTTCGAATTCAGTCGCGGTAGCGTTTGAGCAAATCGGCGTAGGCGTCGATGCGACGGTCACGCAGGAAGGGCCAGATCCGGCGCACCGATTCGCTACGCGCGAGATCGATGTCGACGATGAGAAGGGTGCGTCCTTCGATCGGTCCTTGAGCAAGGTATTCACCCTGAGGACCGACCACGAAGCTTGAGCCCCAGAACTGGATGCCTCGACCCGCATCGGGTGCCGCCTCGAATCCCGTGCGATTGACTGCGAGCAGTGGAATGCCGTTGGCGACCGCGTGGCCACGCTGCACGGTGATCCAGGCATCGCGCTGGCGATCCTTTTCATCCTGCACATCATCGGGATCCCAGCCGATCGCGGTAGGGTAGAGCAGCAGGTCGGCACCGGCCAACGCCATCAGACGCGCGCCTTCGGGATACCACTGATCCCAGCAAACGAGTACGCCGAGTTTGCCGACCGAGGTCTCGATCGGCTCGAAGCCGAGGTCGCCCGGCGTGAAATAGAATTTCTCGTAGAACGCCGGATCGTCGGGGATGTGCATCTTGCGATAAACGCCCGCGATCTTGCGCGAGCGATCAAACACGACGGCAGTGTTGTGGTACAGCCCGGCCGCGCGACGCTCGAACAGCGAGCAGACCACGACCAGCTTGAGTTCTTCGGCCAGCGCACCGAGGCGCTCGGTTGACGGCCCTGGAATCGATTCGGCGCGATCGAACTCGTCGACACTTTCGTGCTGACAAAAATAGGGGCCGTTGTGCAGCTCCTGCAGCAAGACCAGCTCGACGCCAGAAGCGGCCGCTTCACGCAGACCCGATTCGATCGCATCGAGATTGCCTTCGGTGCTGCCGCGATCGGTTTCCTGGAGCAGGGCGATTTTGAGGGATTTGCGGCTCATGCGGTTCGCAAACGGGCAAAAAGAGGATGGTAACGCGGAATGGAGGTGAGGGCGGGATTGCCTGAGCGCAATGGTGAATGACTGTCGGGGAGCAATGTGAATCATTCGGATGCCTGTGGGAGAGGCATTCATGCCCGATGCTTTTCGGCGGGCATGAGATCAGGGGCATCGTGGCTGAAGCGGCTTCCTACGCAAGAACGCCTTGCGGCAACTGCATCGTCACGCAATGCAGGCTGCCGTTCTGCCAGATCAGTGATCGACAGGGTATTTGCACAATTTCGCGACCCGGATGGGCGAGGCCGATGATGCGCGCTGCATCGTCGTCTGCCGCATCGCCATAGGCAGGAACAAGAACCGCACCATTGACGATCAGATAGTTGGCGTAGGACGCGGCCAAACGGCGACCTTCATCGAGAATCGGCTGCGGCCATGGCAACGCGTGCAACGTGTATGGCTTGCCCGGTATCGTGCGCAAATTCACCAACTCTTCGGCCATCGCCTTGAGTTCGGCAAAATGATTGTCAGCGGGATCTTCGCAGGCCTGAAACACGATTGCATCGCCGGGCGCGAGACGTGCGAGCGTATCGATATGCGCGTCGGTGTCGTCGCCTTCCAGATAGCCGTGATCGAGCCAGAGCACGCGCTTGGCAACAAGCGTATCAAGCAGGGTCGATTCAATCTGTTCGCGGCTCAGGTCCGGATGGCGCAGATGCAGACACTTCCAGGTCGTCAGGATCGTGCCTTGGCCATCGGATTCGATCGCGCCTCCTTCGAGTGCCCAGTCGATGAGTTCATGCCGCGCATCAACAAACAGGTTCTGCGTGATCAGCTCACCTATGATGCGGTCATCGAGGCTGGCCTCGAACTTGCCACCCCAGCCGGTGAAGCGAAAATCGTTGAGGATAAAATCTTGCCCATCGCTGAGTGTGATCGGCCCTGAATCACGCAGCCATGTGTCGTCGTAGGCCAACGTGATGAAACGGATTCGATCGGATCTGGCCGACGTTTGCGCGAGCTGATGATGTGCGCGCTCGCGAACGGCATCATTGGCAACAAGGACAATCGCGGCTTGAAACCGCGTGATGCCAGCAACCAGCGCGGCATAAGTCGATTCCACCGAATCGAGTCGATCAAACCAATCGGTTTCGGCATGCGGCCACGCAACAAGGATCGCTGCCTGCGGCTCCCATTCGGCCGGCAGGCGCATCGAGGTGTCAGTCATCGGTTGGTTTCGAGTCAGGCGCCGTCGCGGACGCTGTGAATGACAATGTTCTTCTCGAAATAGACGGTAAAGCCGTTGTACTGCCAGCGATTGATCACCGGGTGCAGCGCGGTATCGCCGCCTCTCGGAGGGAGTTTCGCCTGCGGGGCACCGAAGCGCTTTTCGACCTGGGTCATGCTGAGGCCGCGTTCCGGTGCCGCGATCGCGCGAACGTTGGTCTGGCCGAGCGTGACCGTATCCGCATGGACAACCGATGCGGCCGCAAAAAGGCCGGAAACAAGCAGCGTGCTACCGAGAACAAACTTCAAGTTCATCTCCGAACCTCCTGATCTGAATGATATATCCCCAAGAAGGCGCAGTTTTAACAGAACCATCGCACGAGTTCCATGCCGTTCTGCACATAACTCGCCATCTCAAGCCGCTGGATTCAGTTTAGCCGAATCTGCAATGGCTCCCTCCGAAACGCAAAAAGGCCGCTTGCGCGGCCTTTCAACGTCAATCTGCGGAGTTCCGCTTAGCGCTGGCGCGCCTTGAAACGCGGGTTGCTCTTGCAGATCACGAAAACTTTGCCGCGACGACGCACGATCTTGCAATCGCGGTGACGGGACTTGGCGGACTTGAGCGAAGAAAGCACTTTCATTGGAAACCTCGGGGCGAACGGGCTTGAGCAAAGCGCGCAAGTATATCTGTCTGTCGCAGAACTTGCAAAGCCATGACACGACTGTGCATTCGGGTCTTGTCATGGGCCCTGAAGGCACCGATGTAGGCGATCGGCAGTGTGCCATCACCTTGTTGCAGGAGCCTCATGTTTCCCGATCTGCAGTTCGACAACGCATTTGTCCGCGATTTGCCTGCCGATCCTGAACACAGCGCGCGCTTGCGCGAAGTTCGTGGCGCGCTGCATTCGCCTGTTGAGCCGACCTTGGTCAATGCGCCTCGCCTGATTGCCTATTCTAAGGAAATGGCCGAAAGCTTGGGTTTCGCCGAAGATCAGGTCAAATCAGAGCAATTTTCCAATGTCTTTGGCGGAAACGTTTTGCTCGAAGGGATGCAGCCCTATGCCACGAACTACGGTGGTCATCAGTTCGGTCATTGGGCCGGACAGTTGGGAGATGGGCGCGCGATCTCGCTTGGGGAGGTGATCAACCAGGCCGGTCAACGCTGGGAATTGCAACTCAAAGGCGCCGGACCGACGCCGTACTCGCGCAACGCCGATGGTCGAGCCGTTCTGCGTTCCTCTATCCGCGAATTTCTCTGCAGCGAGGCGATGCATCATCTGGGCGTGCCGACGACGCGCGCCTTGAGTCTGGTCGCAACCGGCGATGAGGTTATTCGCGACATGTTTTATGACGGCCATGCGGCGGCCGAGAAGGGCGCTATCGTATGCCGCGTCGCGCCCTCGTTCATTCGATTCGGCAGTTTTGAACTGCCGTCGGCGCGAGGTGAAATCGAACTGCTCAATCAGTTGATCGATTTCACGATCCGT
This sequence comes from Dokdonella sp., assembly GCA_039930065.1. GTDB lineage: Bacteria > Pseudomonadota > Gammaproteobacteria > Xanthomonadales > Rhodanobacteraceae > Dokdonella. The sequence continues at coordinate 4,339 of JBDSPX010000355.1, read as the reverse complement.
CGCGACTTCCCCGAGCTGCAGGGTGAGGGCGAGAATCTGCGCGCCGAATGGTTCGGCGAGGTTTGCGCACGCACCGCTACGATGATTGCGCACTGGATGCGGGTTGGTTTCGTGCATGGGGTGATGAATACCGACAACATGTCGATCCTGGGTCTGACCATCGACTACGGCCCATATGGCTGGATCGACAATTTTGATCCGAACTGGACACCGAACACCACCGATCGCCAGCATCGGCGCTATCGCTTCGGTCAGCAGGCGCAGATCGCGCATTGGAACCTGACTTGCCTCGCTCAGGCGCTGGCGCCGGTGTTCAGTTCGATCGAGCCGCTACAGGCCGGTTTGCAGCGCTATGTCGATACCTACACGGCAGCCGATTGCGCCAACATCGCGGCCAAACTCGGACTGCTGGAATGCCGGGATGACGATGTCGCCTTGATGCAGACGCTTTACGAGCTGATGGCTGTGGCCGAGATCGACATGACGATCTTTTTCCGCACGTTGTCGGATTCGAGCGCAGTGGACCGCGTTCCCGATCTTTTCATCGACGCTTTCTACGACGAGACCAAGCGGCAGCAGACGCGAACCTTGCTCGAAGAATGGCTGGCTCGCTATGCATCGCGGTTGCTCAGGGATGCGCAATCGAGCGAGCAGCGCCGCGAGAAAATGCGCGCCGCCAATCCGCGTTATGTACTGCGCAACTGGTTGGCCCAGCAAGCCATCGACAAGGCCAATGAAGGTGACGATTCAGAGATCACGCTTCTGCTCGATGTGATGCGTCGACCCTATGAGGATCAACCCGGCCGCGAACGCTTCGCTCAGCGTCGCCCGGACTGGGCGCGGAACAAGGCCGGCTGTTCGATGTTGTCTTGCAGTTCGTGATCACAATATTCGGTCTTATGGATCGTCCGATTTTTTGCGATATAACTTGTCCTGCCTCCACCGGTTCCGCTGAGCCGAGCCTGTCCTGAGCCTGACGAGGGCGGGGGTTTGTCAAACGTGCTGAGCCGCTCGGATCACTTTCGATCAAGCTTCCTTTCGACGTGAGAGTGAATGGTACGCGGGTTGTGACAGGCACCTGGAGTGTAGCTTTTCGATTAGTAGGCTGTTGAAACTCTACTCAGGCGGCACGATACGGCAGCGAAACGGGCCTCAAAATGCTCATTTACCGCATGTAAACTGCGCTTTTTCGGCCCGTTTCCCCTTGTCTCGCGCTCGCCTGAGCGAATCTCAACACCCTGTTAGGTTCATTCATCGCGATACATACTCCGATTTCGAAAATTCAAACGTGGAGCTGTGATGATCCGATCCATTTTCTTGTTCGGATTTCTACTGGTTGTTGCCAGCTCTGCCGACGCGCACGCGGATGCACAAGCCGATGTGCGGCAAGCATTTGGAAAGGTACTTGCTGATGGTGGATTCCGCGGACATGTGACGGGCAATGTGTTCGGCCCGGGTACGCCGCAGGTGTCGGGTGAAATTGATGCGATTTTTCCGGATCGAATCCGCCTGCAAGGTGAAGAACTTGAGTTCATCGTAACCGCGGAGGGCGCCTGGACCAGCGCGCTCGGACTATGGGTGCCCACCGATCGAAGCCTGCTGCCAGTTACTGGATTCGACATGGTTTCGATGCGCAGGGCGATTGCATCGATCAGTGGTGTGCGCGATGAGGGGCGGGCCAAATCGCCGTCGTGCAACGATCTGCGTGTCTACTCTTTTGCTGCCTCGGGACAACTGCCCGGAACCTTCGCCAATGGCAAGGTCCGTCTCTGGGTCTGCCAACGTGATGGCCGACCTTCGCGCATCGATGCCAGCGAATCGACGGACCAGCATGTGATCATCGATTTCGACTGGTCGCATCGGCCGCAGGTGGTGGCGCCGCAGGACTGATCGGTGGCGCCGTTGCCTCTATAAATGCCGCGACATCGCGCAACGTCGGGGCCAGACTGACGAAGCGGAAGGCGGCGGCAATGCGGAAGTGGCCGATCTTCCGATAGGTGATCAACGTGACCGGAACCCCGACTTTCTCAAGCCTCGATTTGAGCGACATACTGTTTTTCGGCCACACGATCTTGTCGCCTAGTCCGTGCAACAGCAGAAAAGGCGGCTCATCGCCATCAACGAAATTGACCGGTTGTGAGGCGGGCCAGTCTTTCTTCTCACCGAACACCTCAACGAGGTCGGGATCCGTCAACGGCAGGAAATCGTAGGGTCCGGCGATGCCGACGACGCCAGCCAACAGCTTCGGTTGCAGGCCGACGCTGTCGAGATAGTGTTGATCGGTGCCGAGCAGCGCCGCGATCTGCGCCCCGGCCGAATGTCCAATCACAAAAATCTTCTGCGGATCGCCACCCAGTTCCTCGGCATGATCGAAGACCCAGCGCACGGCATGCGCGGCGTCGAATTCGAAATCCGGAAACCGACCTGCCGGGAATTTACGGTAATCCGGAATGATCGTGAGAATTCCCCTGCTCGCCAACGCCTCACCGACAAAAGCGTATTCGGCGCGTTCTCCGCTGCGCCAACTGCCGCCATAAAAGAACACGGCAATCGGGGGTTTTTGATTCGCTTCGGCTGGGCGATGAATATCCAATGCCAGTTTCAGGTTTTCATCGTAAGTGCGTGTTTCAGATTTCGGCAACGCCGAACGCCCGCTATTGAGAACGCTGAACGCAACCGTCTGGCAGCCGCTCACGAACACAGCAATCAAGCAGACCAGTACTGCGCGCGAGGGGGTAATGGTTCGTCGTCCATCAGTGCGAGTCATGCTTGCACTCCGGAATGGACGCAAACGTTGCAAACAAAAGCTGGGTTGATCGAGCGAGGCATTCGTTCTCCGGAGGTCGATGGGTGGCCGACTAGTAATAGTTGGTACGCGCTGAATCTACGGCGAAAGGGCCGATTCGGATTCACTCGCGGCTTCTCAGCACGATTCCTTGACCATGCCGATCCTCACATGACGTGCGTCTGGAATTGGGTCAGGATCGGCGACTTGTGCGAATTACCGAAGGTCGGTTGTTGCACTGACGACCCATTCCACAGCGGAGAATATGATGGAGCGACGCGATTTTCTGAAAGCATCCGGTGTCGGCCTCGGCATGCTGCTGGCACCGGCGTACGGTCGTGCGATTGCCGCCGAGGAGCTGGTCACGCGAATCGACGTCGCTCTCAAGAAGCGTCTCGCCGATGCCGCGATGACAGCCGCACGCGCCGATGGTGCGACTTACTGCGATGTGCGTATCGGTCGCTATCTGCGCCAGTTTCTGATCACGCGTGAAGACAAGGTTGAGAACGTCGTCAATACCGAATCGACCGGCATTGGCATCCGTGTGATTGCCAATGGCACCTGGGGTTTCGCAGCGACCAGTGACCTCAGCAATGACGGGGTCGCGAAGGCGGCGCGTCAGGCCGTGCAGATCGCCAAGGCCAATTCAAGGTTGACTATCCAACCCGTGCAGCTGGCGCCGGTAAAGGGCGTTGGTGAGGTTTCCTGGGCCACGCCGATCGTCAAGAATGCAATGGAGGTTCCGATCAAGGAAAAGGTCGAGCGCCTGCTGGAAGTGAATGCGGCGGCAATGAAGGCCGGTGCGAGCTTCGTCAATTCCACCTTGTTCCAGATCAACGAGCAAAAGTATTTCGCCTCGACCGATGGTTCCTACATCGATCAGGATATTCATCGCATCTGGGCACCGATCCAGGTCACCGCAGTGGACAAGGCCAGCGGCAAGTTCCGCAAACGCGACGGACTCGGCGCGCCGATGGGTATGGGTTACGAATATCTCGACGGTCGCAAGGAAGACAAGATCGCGTTGCCAGGCGGCGTGACCGGTTACATCAATTCCTACGACATGCTCGAGGATGCGGTCGCCGCGGCCAAGCAGGCGCAGGAAAAACTCAAGGCGCCATCGGTCACGCCGGGCAAGTACGATCTTGTGCTCGATCCGAGTCATTTGCTGTTGACCATCCACGAATCCGTCGGCCATCCGCTCGAACTGGATCGCGTGCTCGGCTACGAGGCCAACTACGCCGGCACGAGTTTTGCCACGCTCGACAAATGGAAATCCAAGGATTTTCGCTATGGCAGCGACAAGGTCACGATTGTTGCCGACAAGACCCAGAAATATTCGCTCGGTGCGGTCGGCTATGACGATGAAGGGGTCAAGGCGCAGCGTTGGGATCTGATCAAGGACGGCATCCTTGTCAATTACCAGGTGATCCGTGATCAGGCGCATATTCTCGGCCTCGATCACTCGCAGGGTTGCTGCTACGCCGATTCATGGTCAAGCGTGCAATTCCAGCGCATGGCCAACGTCTCGCTTGAGCCGGGCAGGGAGAAACT
>JBDSPX010000354.1:0-7189 GCA_039930065.1 Dokdonella sp. | reverse complement strand
ATCTTGAAGACGCGAAGCACGATTGCGCTGCTGATGACCACGCACTTGCCCAAAGACCAGACGCTAAACGGCTGTGCGAGCGAGCCTGAAACACCACGCGATTGAACTCAACAGACGGTGGCTAACTACTATTCGACACCACAAGGGTGTGGCTTCTAATCCCGATGTCGGGGCCGAGTTGTAGGAAATTTCCTACAAAAATCATCAAGTTCTGCTGATAGTGGCGTCTAATCCATGGGTCTAATCTAGGGTTCACACCCACGGATTGGATATTGATGATGGAATATTCACATTCTCCACGCCCTCACGCAAGCGCGTCGATGACTGCTCCGAAATTGCTTGATCAAGTGCGCGCTCGGGTGCGGCGACTCGGTTTGGCGATACGAACCGAAAAGGTCTATGTGGACTGGATCCGCCGCTTCATTCTGGCGAATGGAAAGCGTCATCCTCGCGAGATGGGTGCACGAGAAGTGGAGGCTTTCCTGACCCTGTTGGCAACCAGGGGGAAAGTAGCGGCTTCTACTCAGAATCAGGCGCTTTCCGCCCTGCTATTTCTATACCGGGAGGTACTCGGCCAGGATTTGCCGTGGATGGAAAATATTCGCAGGGCCAAGCGCCCCGTGCGCTTGCCGGTGGTGCTCACCACGGACGAGGTCTGTCAAATACTCGATCGCATGACCGGACCCAGCCAATTGATGGCGCATCTCCTCTATGGCGCGGGGCTGCGCTTGATGGAGTGCGTGCGGTTGCGCGTGCAGGACGTCGACTTTGTTCGCAATGAAATCACGGTACGCGGCGGCAAGGGCGGCAAAGATCGGCGAACCATGTTGCCCGTGAGGACGGTCGCGGCTTTGAAGATACAGCTGGAAGAGACACGCGCTGTCCATGAGCGCGATCTGGGCGAGGGACATGGTGCGGTCTGGTTGCCGAGCGCCCTTGAGCGCAAGTACACCCATGCATCTATGGAATGGATCTGGCAATACGTTTTCCCTGCGCGCTCACGCAGCATCGACCCACGATCCGGGATCGAGCGTCGACATCATATTGATGAGAAGACCTTGCAGCGCGCGGTTCGAGTTGCGGTGCAGGCGTCGGGAATCGACAAACACGCGAGTTGCCACACCTTGCGGCACAGCTTCGCCACACATCTGCTCGAATCGGGTTCGGATATTCGGACTATTCAAGAGTTGTTGGGGCATTCGGATGTCTCGACTACGATGATTTACACCCACGTACTCAATCGCGGCGGATCGGGCGTGGTGAGTCCGCTGGATCGGCGTTGAGGATTGGGGTGGTTGGGCTTTGACCGTGGGTCGAGCTGTATATGCCGGTTGTGCGGCGTTTTGCCTCTGCCTGGGGAACGAACTCGATGGAGCGCAGGGTCGGCGGGTGGGTGGGCCTTACGCGATCAGCGTTTCGTTGGGTGATGGGCTTCATTAAGAACAGAGGCGCTGAGCCCCTGCCTGCGCAGGGGCGACGGGCGGTTAGGCCCGTTCGTGCACGGCCGTTCGCGGGGTGATGTCTTTTCGAGGAACAAAGAACGAGACGGCGGCGAAGGCGCAGCTGCGTTCAGGTTCGCGGGTATGCGGCTGGATGCCGACGCATTTGGAGTTGCTCGCTATACTTGATCGAATTCCAAAGCCAATGAATCGCGTGCCTGACATTATTGAACCGATCTTTATCACCGCCCATACCGCGACTTCGGCCCTCGGGCGTGGCTTGGCTGATCATCTGCAGGCTTTGCGCGATCGTCGCAGCGGGTTGCATGACAACGATTTCACCGCCGAGCCGCTGTCTTGCGCGATCGGTCGCGTGGTCGGCCTGGAAGATGCAGCGCTGCCCGACGCCTACGCCGACTATGAGTGCCGCAACAACCGGCTGGCCTGGCTCGGCATCGAGGCGGATGGTTTTCTCGATCAAGCGCGTGCGGCGATTGCGCGGCATGGCGCCGAGCGCGTCGCGTTGCTGGTGGCGACGTCGACATCGAGCATCGGCGCTACCGAAGATGCCTATGCGAATCTCGTTGAAGCGCGCATGCCGCTGGCGCTTCGCCGATCGCAAGTTCATACGCCGCATTCGCTCGGTATTTTTCTTGAAAACGCGCTGGGCACGCGCGGGCCTTGCCTGACCACGGCGACGGCATGCTCATCAAGCGCGAAGATATTCGCCGCGGCCGAGCGCATGATCCGTCTCGGCATTGTCGATGCGGCCATTCTTGTCGGTGTCGATTCGCTGTGTGGCAGCGTGTTGTTCGGCTTCAATTCACTCGAACTGGTGGCGCCCGAGCCGTGCCAGCCATTCGATGTGCGTCGCCGCGGCATTTCGATCGGTGAAGCTGCCGGCTTTGCCTTGGTCGAGCGCAAGGCCGCTTCGGTCGATTCGCCACGCCTGATCGGCTGGGGTGAATCGAGTGATGCGCACCACATGTCGACGCCACATCCCGAAGGTTTGGGTGCGCGGCTGGCACTCGAAGGTGCGCTCGCGCGCTCGGGCTTGGGCGCAAACGACATTGACTACATCAACCTGCACGGGACGGCGACGCCGAAGAACGATGAGATTGAAGGCGGAGTCGTCAAGGCGGCCTTCACCGAGCGCACGCGAGCCAGTTCGAGCAAGGGCTGGACCGGGCATACCTTGGGCGCCGCGGGCATCCTCGAATCGATCGTCTGCCTGCTCGCGATCGAGCATGGCTTCATTCCGGGTACCCTCAATTGCGAACAGCTCGATCCGGTCTGCGGGCCACAAATCGCGCTGCAAAACGAATCGGCTGACGTGCGCATCGCATTGACCAATTCGTTCGGTTTCGGTGGCAGCAACTGCACGCTTGCGTTTGCGCGCGGAGGTCGGGCATGAGCGCGCTCGACATCCGTATCGAAGGGATTGGATTCTGGGCGCCCGGTTGGGCGGATTGGGCCGCCGCGAGCGCCGGATTGCGCGGAGACGCACAGCCAAACGATGAGGTCATCAAGCCGAGCCCTGCCCTGCTCGTGGCGGCGGAACGACGCCGCGCGCCGTTGGCGGTGCTGCTCGCTTGCGATATCGCCGCGCAAGCCTGCGCGGCTTCTGGCCATGCGGTGGATAGCTTGCCCTCGGTGTTTGCATCGACGCATGGCGATCTCGTCATCACCGATTACATGTGCTCGACCCTGGCCGTGGCGCCACGGGAGCTGTCGCCGATCAAATTCCACAATTCCGTGCACAACGCACCTGCCGGATACTGGACGATTGCCGCGCACTGTCACGAGGGTTCAACCTCGATCAGCAGTTGGCATTCGACCTTCGCCGTCGCCTTGTTCGAGGCGGCGATTCAGGCCACCGCGGAAAACGCGCCCGTGTTGTTGTCGGCGTATGACGCGCTATCGCCGGGGCCGCTGGCCGAAGTGTCACCGGCATCGACGATCTTTGGCGTGGCGATGGTGATCGCCCCCGCCGATGCGCGCGGCGCGACGATGCGGCTCGGCTTCAATGCCGCGACGACGGATCTCCCGGTTTCGCCGCAACTGCCGATTGCTTTCGAGGAAATGGCCGAGACGAATCCGATGGCGGCGCAGAGCTTGCCCTTGCTCGCGGCGATCGCCGCCGGTATGCCAACGACCATCGAACTTTCCGCTGGGACGCACTCGACATTGACTATGGAGCTTTACGCATGAACCCATCTCCGAACGGACGCGTCGCGATCCTGATTCCCGCCTTGAACGAGGAATTGGCGATTCGCCGCGTGATTCAATCGGCACTTGCGGTGCTGCCGGATGTGATTGTTGTGGATGACGGCTCGACCGATCGCACGGCAGAGATTGCCACCGAACTTGGCGTGATTTTGATCCGTCACGCGTCACCGCTGGGCAAGGGCGAAAGTCTGCGCGACGGGTTTCGCGAAGCAATCCGGCTCGGCTTTGATGCGGTCGTCGCGATGGATGGCGATGGTCAACATGAGGCCGCGGATATTCCGCGCATGCTTGCCGCAGCGCGCAAATATCCGGACAGCCTGGTCATTGGCGCACGTATCCGCACGCGCGAAAATCAACCGAACGCGCGGCGACGTGCCAACGCGGTGGCGGACTGGGGAATTTCCTGGGGCTGCGGCATCCCGGTTGCGGATACGCAAAGTGGACAACGCTACTATCCGAAAGCAGCGATGCAGCTGGTTGATCTGCCCGCGCAAGGATTCGTTTTCGAGGCGGCCATTCTGATCGCCGCGGTGCGTGAGCTCGGGCTCGGTGTGGTTTCGATTCCGATCGAGACACGCTACAGCGGCGAGTTCAGACTCAGCCATTTCCGACCGGTGTACGACATCACCTTGATCACGCTGTACACGATCGGGCGGGTGATCCACTACCGCGACATTTTCGCCAGCTATCGGCGCTCGCACTCGACGCCGCCGCTAGTGTTCGATCCGGCGATCGGGAATTAGCTGCTGACATGACCCAGATTCCGCTTTTACTCCTCCAATTGGTCGCGATCCTGGGCACAGCACGGCTTTTCTCTATCGTGCTGCGCCGCTTGGGACAGCCACCGGTGATCGGCGAAATGCTCGCCGGCATTGCGCTTGGGCCCATGATATTCGGCGCTGTTGCTCCCCAGGCGCAAAGCTTCTTGTTCGCGCCAGCCAGTCTCTCTGCGCTGGATGGATTGAGCGAGATCGGACTCGTACTTTTCATGTTCATTGTCGGCGCTGAATTGCGCCTTCCGGGTGGCGCGCGCAGACACCTGGGCGCCTCTGGTGTCGTCGGCTTGCTCAGCGTGTTGCTGCCGTTCGCACTCGGTCTCGCGATCTCACCCGCGTTGCATGAGCGCTTTGCGCCCGAAGGAATCGCATTCTGGCCTTTCGCATTCTTCATGGCCGCCTCGATGTCGATCACCGCGTTTCCGATCATGGCGCGCATCCTCAAGGAACGCGGCATGACCGAATCAGCCGTCGGTAGGCTGTCGCTGACTTCGGCGGCGCTGGCCGATGTGCTCGCGTGGATCGTGCTGGCTTTCGTGGTCGCGTTGATTTCAAGCAAGGCCGGCTGGAGCGGCTTTGCGATCACGATACTCGGCAGCCTGGGTCTCGCCGCATTCGCCTTTGGCGTTCTGAAGCCGTGGTTGGCGCGCATGCTCGAGCGCCACGCGGCGGATGGTCGGCCGGATACAGGCCTGCTTGCGCTGATCCTTATTCTCGTATTTGCCGGAGCCGCTGCAACCAGCGCGCTCGGTCTGCATGCGGTGTTTGGCGCGTTCCTCGTCGGTGCCGTGCTGCCACGGGACAACCGCTTGCTCGCCTGTCTTGTCGAGCGCGTCGAGTACGTTGCGGTGATCGTCCTGATGCCGGTCTTTTTTGCTCTGGCCGGATTGCACACGACCGCCGATGCGTTTTCCGGGAATGGTCTTGGCGCGTTGATGCTGATCCTTGCCGCTGCCGTTTTCGGCAAGGTGATCGGCGGTGCCGCCGGCGCACGCGCGGCTGGTTACGGCTGGAGGGAGTCGTTCGCGGTCGGCTCGCTGATGAATGCGCGCGCCCTGATGGAGTTGATCGTTATGAAGGTAGGTCTGGACATCGGTGTGATCGACGGCGAGATCTTCACCATGCTGATGGTCATGGCCGTGCTGACTACCTTGATGACAACTCCTATGCTGATCGCTTTCACGCGTGGCAAGCCGCAAACGGCGCCCCCGTTGCCGGACTATCCATGAATAGCGCAGCCCTTCGACGATCCGTTGTCATCGCGCGCATGCACAAATTATACGGGCCGCGATAGGCGTGCTCATCAACCGGAAGATTCCATGAGCAAGACCCCGCAGCATGATGTCGTGATCCTTGGTGGTGGCCTGGCCGGTTTGTGCCTGGCCTTGCAGTTGCGCCAGCGCTTTGCCGATCTGGATATTGTCGTCCTCGAGCGCAACGCACATCCGTTGCCGCTGGCTGCGCACAAGGTCGGTGAATCGAAAGTCGAAATCGGCGCCCACTATCTGGCCGATACGCTGGGGCTGCGTGAGCATTTCGATACGGCGCATATCCGCAAGTTCGGGTTCCGTTTTTTCTGGACCGACGGACGCAGCGATCTCGATGGAGTCACTGAGCTCGGTGTCAGCGCGGTAATGCCGACGCCGACCTGGCAGCTCGATCGCGGCATCCTCGAAAATCATCTGGGCGAGCTGGCGCGCGAGCGCGGCATCGAATTTCTTGATGGCAGCGTGGTGCGCTCGATCGACCTCGGCAAGGGCGACGCCGTGCACACCGTACAGGCCACCGTGCAGGGCGAGTCGCACACGTTCAACGCGCGCTGGGTCATCGACGCGAGCGGTCGCGCCGGCTTGCTGCGGCGCAAGCTCGATCTGACCGAGAACACTGGTCATGACGGCAACGCGGTCTGGTTCCGTATCGATGCAAAACTCGCGATCGATGACTGGTGCAGCAATGATGACTGGAAAGCGCGCTGCATTCCGTCCGAAGAGCGTTGGCGCTCAACCAATCATCTGTGCGGTCCGGGCTACTGGGTGTGGCTGATTCCGCTCGGCTCGGGCGCGCATTCAGTCGGCATCGTCTGCGATGCGGCGATGCATCCGATCGAGAAAATGAATACCTTCGAACGCGCGCTTGAATGGCTGCGTGAGCATCAACCGCTGGTTGCCGATGCGTGTGAGGCGCAGCGCGACAAACTGATGGATTTCCGTTTCCTGCGCGGCTATTCGTATTCCTCCAAGCAGATGTTCTCGGGCGATCGCTGGGCATTGACGGGCGAGGCCGGCGTGTTCCTTGATCCGTTCTACTCGCCGGGCAGCGACTTCATCGCGATCGGTAATACCTACATCTGCGAACTGATCGCGTTGGAGCGGGCGGGCAAGCCACTCGGGCCGTATTCGCGCATCTACGAGCAGATGTTTTTCTCTTTCTATACCAATACCCTGAGCATGTATCGTGGGCAATATGAAATCTTCGGCGATGCCGAGGTCATGTCGATCAAGGTGATCTGGGATTACACCTACTACTGGGGCGTACTTTGCCAGCTCGTATTCCAGAACCGTCTTACCGACATTGCGCTGCTCGGCGAATTGCAGAAGGAGTTTGCTGAAGCGGCCCAGCTCAATCTCGAGATGCAGGCGTTCTTCCGTCGCTGGGCGATGCTGAGCCCGCGCCCGAACCCGGCCATCCTGTTCGATCAGCAGGAGCTCGGCTGGTTCGTCGGCATGAATGCCACGCTGCACGATG
>JBDSPX010000353.1:0-4854 GCA_039930065.1 Dokdonella sp. | reverse complement strand
AAGCAGATCCAGACCACGCTGGATGACTACGTCTATACCTCCGATGACACCGTGGTCGAAGGCGAAGTGGAGCTAGGCAAGCGCTACGAGGAAAAGGATTTCAACAAGATCATCGAGATCAAGGCCCGCGAGCAAAAGCGCGTGGAGATCTTCATGGCGCAGATCAACCAGAAGGAAAAGACCCTGGTGTTCTGCGCGACGCAGGATCACGCGCTGGCGGTGCGCGATCTGATCAACCAGATGAAGACCAGCACCGATCCAGACTATTGTCAGCGCGTCACCGCCAATGACGGCGAACTCGGCGAGCAGCATCTGCGTGAGTTTCAGGACAACGAGAAATCAATCCCGACCATCCTGACCACGTCGCAGAAACTCTCGACCGGTGTGGATGCGCGCAACATCCGCAATATCGTGCTGATGCGCCCGATCAACTCGATGATCGAGTTCAAGCAGATCATTGGCCGTGGCACGCGACTTTACGACGGCAAGGATTACTTCACGATCTACGATTTCGTGAAGGCGCACCACCACTTCAGCGACCCCGAGTGGGATGGCGAGCCTCTGGAACCGGAAGTCTGCAACAAGTGCGGATTCTATCCGTGCGTGTGTATTCGTGAGGATCCACCGGCGTGCGGCGCGTGTGGCCAACAACCTTGCGCCTGTGAAAAGGAGCCGTGCGCGAAATGCGGCCAGCGGCCTTGCACCTGCAAGAAGAAGTCGAAGGTCAAGGTCAAGTTGGCCGATGGCAAGGAGCGCAGCATCCAGCACATGATGATGACGACGTTCTGGCATGCGGACGGCACGCCGATGTCGGCGCAGCAATTCATGGAGATGCTGTTCGGCAAGCTGCCGGAATTCTTCAGCGACGAGGCGCAGCTCAGAGCGCTATGGAGTGCACCAGACACCCGCAAGAAGTTGTTGCACGGACTCGCCGAGAAAGGCTTCGGTCACGATCAGCTCGCCGAGATGCAGAAGATCATCGATGCCGAGAACAGCGATCTCTTCGACGTGCTCGCCAACGTGGCCTATGCCAAGCTGCCGGTCACGCGTGAAGTGCGCGCCGCGAGCGCCCAGATTCACATCGAAACTTCATTCAATGCGAGACAGCGCTTGTTCCTGGAGTTCGTCCTTCAACACTACGTGAGCGTCGGCGTTGAAGAGCTTGATTCGGACAAACTCACGCCGCTGTTGCGGCTCCGCTACGACAATTCCCTCGCCGACGCGGTTGCGGATCTCGGTGCACCGGAAGAGATTGGTCAGGTATTCGCCGGATTTCAGAGATTTCTCTATGAGCCACGCGCTGCCGTGTGAGGCGAGTGCGCGTCGCTTTCAAAATTCAAGCCAAGTCTCTTCATTTCGCCGAAAGCTGGTGCACCCATACCGCCGGAAAGATCGAACTGTGCAACGTACCGATCCCGGTGCGAGAGCAGAAAGTGGATATGTAGCAAACACCTTCGTGGGAGAGGCCTTGAAGCACTTGTCCCCTCTTGGGACGATGCCTTTCTCCAAGGTGGACGAAAGGCATCGGGCCTGAAGGCCTCTCCCACAAAGCCGCCTTTGTGGGAAATGGCTTCAGCCATGATGCTGTTCCTCCAGTACGGAGAAAAGCATCGTCCTCCAGATGGGACAAGTGGCTGAAGCCACTTCCCACGATTGAGTGAGCAGTATCAGTTCAGGCGGCGTCGAGTACGGCATTCCACTTTTCGAGTTGTGGTTTGGCCGCTTCGAATACGGCCGAGGTATCACCGTCGATCGTGATCGATTCGATCGTGTCGCCACCGCGGATCGCATCGACAACTTTCTGATCTTCGGGGCCGTCGACCATGCCGAATACGGTGTGCTTGCCATCGAGCCACGGCGTGGCGACGTGGGTGATGAAGAACTGGCTGCCATTGGTGCCTGGGCCGGCATTGGCCATCGACAGCACGCCACCGGCGTTGTGCTTGAGTGTGGGCACGATCTCGTCTTCGAAGCGGTAGCCCGGACCGCCAGTGCCAGTGCCGCTTGGGCAGCCACCCTGGATCATGAAATCGGGAATGACACGATGAAAGCTCAGACCGTTGTAATAACCGCGCTGCACGAGGTTGACGAAGTTCGCCACCGTGATCGGGGTCTTGTCGGCAAACAGATTGACCCGGATCGGCCCCTTCGATGTGGTGAACAGGGCGGTCAGGTGGTTGGGTGCATTCATTTCGTTGCTCCAGTGTTCGAACGGACTAGCGTAAACGATTTTTGACACTTCGACAGGAAGCGCGCCGTTCGCGCTTTTCAGACGCCCGTATTTTGCCTGACCAACTCGCGCCGCACCCGGAGCCGAAACGCTGCCGGAATAACCAGCATCGACAACAACGGTGCTGTCAGCATGCCGCCAACCATCGGCGCGGCAATACGTTGCATGACTTCGGAGCCGACACCCGATCCGAGCAGAATCGGCAACAATCCGGCCAAAATCACCGCCACCGTCATCGCCTTGGGGCGCACACGCAGCAGTGATCCTTCACGAATCGCCAGATCCAGTGCGGCTTCATCAGGCACTGCATGGATTTCGCACTGATGCTGCCAGGCATGACGCAAGGTCAGCATCATGATCACGCCGAACTCGGCAGCGACACCCGCGAGCGCGATGAATCCAATGATCGTTGCCACCGAAATCGACTGACCAAGCAGCCAGACCAGCCACAAGCCCCCAACAAGCGCGAGCGGCAAGCTCAGCATGATGATCGCGGCATCGGCGAAGCGATGGAAGATCAGGTAGATCAGCAGGAACACGAGTGCCAAGGTCGCCGGTATGACCAGCCGCAATCGCTCGAGCGCATGCTGTAAGTACTGGTACTGACCTGACCAATCCAGCGAATAGCCGCTGGGCAAATCGACGCCGCGCGCAACCGCCTGCTTTATCGAATCGACCTGCGCAACGAGATCGCTGTTACCACTGTCGACGTAGATATATGTTGCCAATTGTCCATTCTCGCTTTTCAGCATCGGCGGCCCCGCCGCCAGCGAGAGTTCGGCGACTTGTGCAAGCGTCACCTGATTGCCATTGCTCGCAACGATCGGCAACTCACGCAAAGCGGACAGCGAATCACGTTGCGCGCGCGGATAGCGCAGCACGATCGGATAGCGTGCGGATCCCTCAATGGTCTGACCGATCGGCGCACCACCCACCACCGTGGCAATCAATGCCTGCAGCCGCGCCTGGGTCAGACCGTAGCGAGCCGCTGCATCGCGGCGAATGCGGATATCGACATAGCGTCCACCGACCGCGCGATCAGCCACGGCCGAGGTCACGCCCGGCAAAGCGCGCACGATCGACTCGATGCGCGCGGCGAGGCGTTCGAGCTCTTTCGTATCAGGGCCGAGCACCTTGATGCCAATCGGACTCTTGATGCCGGTCGCGAGCATGTCGATGCGATTGCGGATCGGGTAGACGAACAGGTTGGTCAAACCCGGTACGTGAACCGCGGCATCGAGTTCGTCTTTCAATTTCTCCATCGTCATGCCCGTGCGCCATTGCTCGCGCGGCTTGAACGTGATCGTCGTTTCGAACATCGTCATGGGTGCCGGATCGGTTGCCGAATCAGCGCGACCGACCTTGCCGAACACATGCGCGACTTCGGGCACGGTCTTGAGCATGCGATCGGTTTGCTGCAACAACTGCGAGGCCTTGCCCGCAGATAGACCGGGCAACGCGCTCGGCATATATAGCAGCGTGCCTTCATCGAGCATCGGCATGAACTCGGCGCCGAGTCGACTCCACGGCAGGATCGCGGAAGCCAATACCAAGGCCGCAATGAGCAGCACCGAGCCCGGTGCGCGCAACACCCAACTCAGCAACGGCCGATACATCGCAGTGACGAAACGATTGAGCGGATTCTCGTGCTCGTCACGAATGCGCCCACGCACGAGGTAGCCAATCAATACCGGAATCAGGGTGACCGACAAGCCAGCGGCGGCAGCCATCGCCCAGGTTTTGGTAAACGCCAACGGCTTGAACAAGCGACCTTCCTGCGCGCCGAGTGCGAACACAGGCAGAAAAGAAATCGTGATGACGAGCAGGCTAAGGAACAATGCCGGGCCTACTTCGCCAACCGATTTTCCGACCAGTTGCCAGCGCTCGTCATGGCCAATCGATCGATTCGGATTCGCATGGTTCCAACGCTCGATATGCTTATGCGTGTTTTCGATCATGACAACAGCCGCATCGATCATCGCGCCAATCGCAATCGCGATGCCGCCGAGCGACATCAGGTTTGCGCTGATGCCCTGAAAATGCATGACGATGAAAGCTGTGAGGATGCCAAGTGGCAAGGAGATAACGGCAACCAGCGATGAGCGCACATGCCAGAGAAACAACCCGCAAACCAGAGCAACGACAAGAAATTCTTCGATCAGCTTGGTGCGCAAGTTGTCGACTGCGGCCTTGATCAATTGCGAGCGATCGTACGTCGTCACGACCTCGACCCCTTCAGGCAGACTCGACTGAAGTTCCTGCAGGCGTGCCTTGATTGCATCGATCGCGACAAGTGCATTCTTTCCCGAGCGCAATACGACCACGGCGCCGGCCACTTCTCCTTCTCCATCGAGCTCGGCGATGCCGCGGCGCAAGGTCGGCCCGCGACGGATCTGCGCGACGTCGCCGAGAAGCACTGGCACGCCATCGTTTCCTGTCGTCAACGGTATTGATTCGAAATCACTCGCGCTGCCGAGGTAGCCGACACTGCGCACCATAAGCTCGGCCTCGCCTTGCTCGATCACCGAACCGCCGCTGGCACCATTGGCATCGCGAACCGCATTTTCGACCTGCAGAACACTGAGACCGCGAGCGGCCAGTGCCTGCGGGTCGACAATGATCTG
>JBDSPX010000352.1:0-11925 GCA_039930065.1 Dokdonella sp. | reverse complement strand
GCTGCGCGCCCTTTCCGACGCGACCTGCTGATTGTTTCTGCATGTTTCGAATCACGACGCTCGTGGATCGCTACACCTTCGCGCTGCTGGCAACGGTTGCGGCGGCTGCGCTGGCACCTTGTTACGGCGACGCTGCGATCTTCTTCGACTATTTTTCGACTGCAGCGATCGCCGCGCTGTTTTTCCTGCACGGCGCGCGGTTGTCGCGTGAGGCCATCGTCAGCGGAGCCACCCACTGGCGTTTGCACCTGCTCGTACTCGCGTGCACGTTCGTCGCCTTTCCGCTCGCCGGTCTGGCTGTCGAGCAGCTTGCTCCCCGCTGGCTGTTGACACCCGAGTTGGTCATCGGCGTGCTTTACCTGTGCGCCCTGCCCTCGACCGTACAATCGTCGATTGCGTTCACCTCGATCGCTCGTGGCAATGTTGCGGCAGCGGTTTGCAGTGCTTCGCTGTCGAATCTTGCGGGCGTTTTTCTCACGCCGTTGCTGGTCTCAGCTCTATTGTCCATCCAGGGCGGTGTCGGCATGAATTTCAATGCGCTCGGCAAGATCGTGCTTGAATTGTTCGTGCCGTTCGTCGCTGGGCATCTTGTGCGCCCATGGATAGGGGATTGGGTTGAGCGCCGCCGCGGACTGCTCGCATTTACGGATCGCGGCACGGTGCTGTTGGTGGTCTACGTCGCCTTCAGTGCTTCGGTCATCGAAGGCTTGTGGCAACTGCTTCCAGGGTCGGCGCTGCTGAGCTTGTTCGTCGTCGTTGCAATACTTTTGCTGGGGGCGCTGAATTTGACTCGACGCGCAAGCCGAAGCCTCGGCTTCAATCGCGAGGATGAAATAGCGATCGTTTTCTGTGGGTCGAAGAAAAGCCTGGCCAGCGGCATACCCATTGCGAAGATCCTGTTCGCCGGCAATCCGGCGCTCGGCATGATCGTCCTGCCGGTATTGATCTATCACCAGATCCAGTTGATGGCCTGCGCGGCAGTCGCGCAGCGCTACGCGGCTAACGCTAACGCCGACGCGCTAAAATTGTAGGAAGCGGCTTCAGCCGCGATGCTTTGGCTTTGGCGCGGACTCGTGATCAAGAAGCATCGCGGCGGGAGCCGCTTCCTACGAGGGTTTGAAGATCAAACCAGCGGCTGCTTCCGGCATCGGCATCAGGTAGTGGTCGACCAGCAAGAACGCGAACAGGGCCATCAGATAGATGATCGAGTAGTTGAATACTTTCATCGCAAACAACTCATCCGGCGGATTGAGCAGTCGAATTGCGTAGTATAAAAATCCCGCACCGAGAACCAGCGCGCCGCCGAGATAGAACAGGCCGCTCATACCTGTCAGATACGGCAGGATGGTCACCAGCAGCAGCAGGATCGTGTAGGCGAGCACATGCCAGCGCGTATAGGTGACGCCATGGGTAACCGGCAACATCGGCACCTGGGCGCGTGAGTAGTCGGCCACACGGAAAATTGCCAGCGCCCAGAAATGCGGCGGTGTCCAGACGAAAATGATCAGGAACAACAGCAGCGCATACGGATGTACTTGCCCGGTCACCGCAACCCAGCCGAGCAAAGGCGGCGCGGCACCAGCGGCGCCGCCGATGACGATGTTTTGTGAGGTCGCACGCTTGAGGAACGCCGTATAGATGATCGCGTAGCCGATCAACGACGCAAAGGTCAGGATCGCGGTCAATAGATTGACCAGCGTAATCAGGATCAACATCGACAGTGCGCCGAGCACGACCGCGAAAATCAGCACTTGTGTCGGCGTCAATGTTCCGGTCGCCAACGGTCGGTGCGAGGTGCGCGCCATCAATCGATCAATGCGTTGGTCGATCAGATGATTGATCGCGGCGGCCGAGGCGGCGGCCAGCCAGATGCCGATAAAACCGGCTACCGATTGCTGCAGTGGTGGCCAGCCTGGCACGGCGAGGAACATGCCGATGATCGCGGTGAACACGATCAGCGCGACGACACGCGGCTTGGTCAATTCGAAATATTCGTGGGCAAGCGAGGGCATGCGTCGGGCGGCGTAGGAAGGCGATGTGGTCGTCACGGTAGCGGCTCAGGCCTGTGCCGTCACGCGGCGCTGCATTCGCGCCAGGATGAAGATCAAGGTAAACAGCAGCAGCACGGCAACGCTGACGTGACCAAGCGCGACCGGCATCGGCAATGCCAGCTTGACGTTGGCAATACCGAGGCCGACCTGAACGACGAGGCCCAGACCCAGTGCGATTGCCGGGACGCGCAGTCCTTGACGTGACAGACGATGAGATAGCCAGCCGAGATAACAGAACACGATCAATGCACCGATGCGATGCGTCACCTGGATCGCATTGCGTGCCGCGACATCGAGTATGCCCCCCTCGTAATTGACGCCGATACCACGCCAAAGCACGAAGCCTTCGTGAAAATCGGTCTTCGGCCACCATTGCCCCTGACACGTCGGGAAATCGAGACCACAGGTCAGCGCTGCGTAGTTCGCGCTGGTCCAGCCGCCAAGCGCAATCTGCAGCCCAAGCAGAAACAGTCCAATTGCGACGAGCTTGCGCGTGGCCGCCCAGTGATCGTCATCGGCACCGACGCCGCTCAGTCGCAGCGCGACATAACTCATCAAACCAAACGTGGTCAGCCCACCGAGCAGATGTCCCATCACCACCACGGGTTTGAGCAACCAGGTCACCGTCCACATGCCGAGCATGGCCTGGAAGGTCACTACCGAGAGCAGGATCACGGCAATGCGCCAAGGTGCTGCTCGATTCATTCGTGCCGCGACAATGATCGGCAAGGCAAGCGCAACCAGCGAACAGAGGACCGAGACGGTATGCGCGCCGCTGATATAGCAGGCGACGCCGATGGCGGCTGCAACGGCTGCAACCACGAGAACGGCCACATCGGTCTTGCGCCGCCAGGCTGCCGTCAAGGCCAGCGCAAGGATGAGCACGCCAAGCGTGCCGGCGACCATGCGATGTCCCTGCTCACGCCAAGTCTTGTGGTTCTCGACCGCGCGTTCGGGAAATGCCTGATTGGCTACCGCAATATCCTGTTCATGACTGGGCCAACTCGCCTGTCCATAGCATGTCGGCCAATCCGGACACGACAAACCGGCATGGCTCAGGCGCACGAACGCACCGAACACGACGAGGCAAAAGGCAAAAATGGCCGCGAAGGCGGCGAAGCGCGCCGGCCAGGACCAACGATCCATTCGCTTACTCACTTGGTCACCTTGGCCAGATCCTTGCGCAGACCGCTGGCATCAAAACCATTCGGATAGAACGTGACCGCCACGCCATCGGGTTTGACCAGCACTGCGGCAATGCCGTCATCGACATCGGGCTTCCAGGAAGCAAAACCCTGGTCGACATCTGACCCTTGTTGCCAGGGCCGCATCAGCTCATCCATGCGTTCACCGCTCGGTGGCGTTCCGAGATAGATCAAGCGCAAGCGCGTGGCGTTCTGGTTCAGGGAGATCTTCGCGCGATGCATCAAATCAACCTGGAGAATGCAGGCTTCACCGCACTGGCGCCCTGGAATCGCTACCAGACTCCAACGCCGGTCCCGGTCGTGCCAGTCCACTGGTGTTCCATCGGCCAATTTGACAACGACATCCTCGACCGATCGCTGCGGAACAATACCGATACCAAAGCTGCGCGCACCGGGCACCCATCCGCTACCCGCGAGAATCATCGCAGCCAGCACGGGCAGGACAAACAGCGAAGCGATCAACACCAGCTGCAAGCGTTTGCTGTTTCTTGTTTGCATCATTTTGGCTCGTTGGTTTCGCGTCGCCAATGCAACACGATGAAAATGACGATTGCCGCGATCACAAAGCAGAACCACTGGAAAGCGTAACCACGATGGCGATCCGGCGACATGACTTGTGGCGTCCATTCGCGGACAAATCCCGATGCGGGATCGGCATCGAGGAGAAGAATCCGGCTGTCGATCTTGCGTTGCAGATCTTCGGCGATCTCGGCAAGATCGATGTAGATCGACAGCTTTGGCCAGTGATCCTGTCCAGGCAACGAATTGCCGCCCAGTCGCAATCCGGAACCGGGCGCCGGAGCATACAATCCGCTCAGTCTGATCTCGCCGTCCGGCAAGGCTGGAAGTTTGCTCGATTGTGCCCGATCTATGAATCCGCGATTGATCAATAGCGGCAAACTGCCATCATCCGGTTCGAATAGGGCGAATGCGAGTACGCCTTGCCTGCCTTCACGAATTTGATCGTCGAGCAGGTAGCCATGCAGCGTATCGAATCGACCGCTGACGCTGACATGTGGATTGAGCGAGTTATTCGTTTGCGAGCGCGCCTCACCGAGACTGATAGTCGGTGCCGAAGCCGCTCCCGCGTAGGAAAGCAGCAGCAATTTCTTTTCGGCTGCGCGATGCAACTGCCAGACACCGAGGTACGAAAACGCGGCGACGCCGAAGCAAACCAGGGCGATGGCAAACCACGAAGGTCGCCGCCAGCGCCGACGTAGCGCGCCAGCCACTATAATCGACCGTTTCGCGGGCTCATCAGCCCGTCAGGAAGCATTCGAATGACCAGCAAGATCCTGATCGTTGTATTCCTCATTGCCATCGTCTGGAATCTCGGCGCCGGCATGTACTACATGATGACCGACAAGGGAGGCAGCGACCGCACCCTCAAGGCCCTGATGCGCCGCATCGCGCTATCGGTCGCGTTGATCGTACTGATCATCATCGGCATGGCGACTGGTTTTATTCAGCCGCATGGCGTTTAAGCGCCGGGAATGGGGAATTGAGAATCGGGAATGGGAAACGCGGCGAGCAGCGAAGCTGTTGCTCTAACTATTCCCGATTCCCCATTCTCGATTCCCAGGCTTCAAAGCACATACACAAATACAAACAACCCAAGCCAGACCACGTCGACAAAGTGCCAATACCAGGCGACGGCTTCGAAGCCGAAATGGTTGTCAGGGGTGAAGTGTCCTTTCGCGCAGCGGAACCACATGACCGTCAGCATGATCGCGCCGAGCGTCACATGCATGCCGTGGAAGCCGGTCAACATGAAGAAGGTCGAGCCGTAGATTCCGCTACCGAGGGTCAGGTTCAAGTGCTGGTAGGCCTCCATGTATTCGGTGACCTGGAAAAACAGGAAGGCCGCGCCGAGTGCAATCGTCGCCGCCAGCCAGATCAGCAAGGCGCGGCGGTAGCCGGCGCGCAGGGCGTGGTGGGCGAAGGTGATCGTCACACCCGAGGCAAGTAGAAGCATCGTGTTGATCAGCGGCAGGTGCCAGGGAGCCACCGTCTCGAACGTGCCACCAATATCGCCCGGACCGTTGGTCGGCCAGCTCGGCGTGTAGCCCTGCCAGAGGAAGTAGTTGGTCAGTCCACCGTGGCCTTCGCCACCAATCCATGGCACCGAAAACATGCGCGCATAGAAAAGGGCGCCGAAAAACGCCGCGAAAAACATCACTTCGGAGAAGATGAACCACATCATCCCCATACGGAACGAAACGTCGACCTGCTTGTTGTAATTGCCGGCGATCGATTCACGGATGACCGTGCCGAACCAGCCGAACATCATGAAGACAATCGTCGCCATGCCGAAATACATAAGCGGCGCGGCAGTCAGTCCACTGCCGCCATTGATCAAATTGGCTGCACCAATGACCGTGCTGAACATTCCGATGGAACCCACGATCGGCCAGTGGCTGCCGTGTGGAACGTAATAGGCATCGTGTGTTTGCGCCATGATCTTGGAACCCCGGACTCTAAGTTATCAGGTCAATTCTTCGCGATGCCGCCGACCGGCGCAGGTACCAGGCTCAACTGCTTGGTAGCCAATTCATTCGCGTAAAACGTGTAGGAAAGCGTCAAGGTTTTTGTACCTATCGGCAGCTGCGGATCGACGACGAAGCGCACCGGCATGCGGCGGGACTCGCCCGCTGCCAGCGTCTGTTCGGTAAAACAGAAACACTCGGTCTTGTTGAAATACGGTGAGGCCTCGCTCGGCGCCACACTCGGTACCGCATTGCCAACGATGGCCGCATCCGATTCGTTGGTCGCATCGAACCAGACTTCGGTCAACGCGCCTGGATGAATCTCGATACGTGCCTTCTCGGCCTTGAAAGACCAAGGCAACTTGCTATTCACGCTGGCAATGAATTCGACGGCAATCGTGCGCGACTTGTCTTCGGTCATCAAGGCAACTTGCGCCGCATCCGCCGCCTCACCCGAGAGCTTGATGCCAAGCACATGCTCACAGGCAATTCGATAGATCGGCACCATCGCAAAACCAAACAGAAACGAAGCTGCGACCACGCCCAACGCAACCCGAGCAATCCCGCGAACATCATGCTTCGCAGGTTTGATCGTTCGAGGCTGGGTATCTTCTGTATTCATCGACTCATCAATGGTGGATCAATCAAAAACTCTTTGTTTGTGCCTAAACAATCTAGCCCACAATTCAAACGGAGCGATGCCTCACTTGAGAAGTGCGGCCAAGGACGGCGCTTCTTCTCTTCGCTTTGCATTCACGGATGAATGCACCCACTAATGAGTCACGTCGCCGTGCGCGAGCATCGAGTCGTCAATCACTGGAGGAATTGTGAACGTGTGATGCGGTGCGGGCGACGGAACCGTCCACTCAAGTCCGCGGGCGCCTTCCCAAACCTGGGTGGTCGCGCGGTTCTTCGAGAAGAACACGGCATGCACGATGACGCCGACGAACAGCAGCTGACTTGCACCAAACCAGAACCCGCCGATCGAGCTGATCATGTTGAAGTCGGCGAAGGCCACGTTGTAGTCCGGGATGCGGCGCGGCATGCCCGCCAATCCTAGGAAGTGCTGCGGGAAGAACAAGACGTTGACCGAAATCACGCTCATCCAGAAATGGATCTTGCCCCAGCGCTCGCTGTACATGTTGCCGGACCACTTCGGCAGCCAGTAATAGACCGACGCCATGATCGCGAAAATCGCGCCAGTGACCAGCACGTAGTGGAAGTGGGCGACGACGAAGTAGGTATCCTGATACTGGAAATCAGCCGGAACGATGGCCAGCATCAACCCCGAGAAACCACCGATCGTGAACAGGATGACGAAGGCGATCGCAAACAGCATCGGCGTCTCGAACGTCAACGAGCCTTCCCACATCGTGGTGACCCAGTTGAACACCTTTACGCCCGTCGGGATCGCGATCAGCATCGTCGCGTACATGAAGTAGAGCTCGCCACCGAGCGGCATGCCGACCGTGAACATGTGGTGGGCCCAGACGATGAACGAAAGGAAGGCGATCGAGGCAACGGCGTAGATCATTGCCTGGTAACCGAACAACGGCTTGCGCGAGAAGGTCGGGATGATCTCGCTGACAATACCGAACGCCGGCAGAATCATGATGTAGACCTCCGGATGACCGAAGAACCAGAAGATGTGCTGGAACATCACCGGATCACCGCCACCAGCGGCGTTGAAGAAGCTCGTGCCGAAATACTTGTCGGTCAGCAACATTGTCACCGCGCCGGCAAGCACCGGCATCACCGCGATCAGCAGGAATGCCGTGATCAGCCAGGACCAGGTGAAGATCGGCATCTTGAGCAAGTCCATGCCCGGTGCACGCATGTTGAGGATGGTCGCGATGATGTTGATCGCGCCCATGATTGAGCTGATACCCATCATGTGGATGGCAAAAATGATGAAGGCGATGCTGTTGCCGCCCTGAAGGGACAGTGGCGGATACAGCGTCCAGCCGCCTTGCGGGCCTGCGCCCGGCATGAACAGGCTGGAGATCAACAGCATGAACGCGAACGGCAGGAGCCAGAACGACCAGTTGTTCATGCGCGGCAAGGCCATGTCCGGCGCGCCGATCTGCAGCGGAATCATCCAGTTGCCGAGCCCGACAAAGGCCGGCATGACCGCGCCGAAAATCATGATCAGGGCATGCACCGTGGTCATTTCATTGAAGAACTCGGGCTGCACGAGCTGCATGCCGGGCATGAACAGTTCCGCGCGGATGATCATCGCCATCGAGCCGCCGGTGAAAAACATGATCAACGCAAACACGAGGTACAGCGTACCGATGTCTTTGTGATTGGTCGTGAATAGCCAGCGATCGAGGAAACCTTGCGGCTTGTGATCGTGAGCGTCGTGATGATCGTCGTGGACGGCAGCGTGTGCCATGGCCTCTACCTCAAGAATTCTGGAACGGAATCAACCCTGCGGGGCTGTCGTCGGGGCTAGGGTGGTTGCAGTGGCTTCAGCCGCCGGCGCAGGCGCCTGCGCAGCCATCCACTGCTCGAATTCGGCCTTCGGCAACGCCTTGACCACGATCGGCATGAAGCCATGATCGCGGCCGCACAACTCGGCGCACTGACCACGATAAATACCTGGCTCATCGATCTGGGTCCAGGTGGAGTTGATGATTCCGGGAATACCATCCTGCTTCCAGCCCAGCGCTGGCACCCACCAGGAGTGGATCACATCGTCGGCGGTGATGACGAAACGAACCTTGACGCCAACCGGCAGCACCAGCGGATTGTCGACATCGAGCAAATAGGTTGAATAGCCATCGACCTTGATATCGGCCGGATTCACCCCGGAACCGAGCTGACGTGCACGATTGGACTTGTCTTCCAGACTCGATATGAAATTGATGTTGGGTTGCTTGCCAAAATAGTCGACGTACTCGTAGCGCCACTTCCATTGATAACCGGTGACCTTGACGGTCATCTCGGAGTTGGAGGTGTCGCCCATGCGCAGCAACAATGTTGTCGCCGGCCACGCGCAGCCGATCAGGATCAGAACCGGGATGATGGTCCAGATCGCCTCAAGCTTGGTGCTGTGGCTCCAGGTTGCCGCCACGGCGCCTTTCGACTTTCGAAAACGGAACATCGCCACGAACATCACGCCGAAGACGACAACGCCGATCGCTACGCAGATCCACAGAATGAGCATGTGGATATCGTGGACTTCGCGCGAGGTCTGGGTCGCTCCGCGGGTCATATTGAGCTGCCACGGCACCGGATTTGCGAATGCAACCGTGCTCGCGAACAGGCTGTAGACGATCAGAGCCGGCGCTGCCAGCACACGGCGCATTCGCGAGATTCCAACTGACATCATTGCCATCACCTTGAATACGTGAACCATTGATCCGCCATTCAACCGCATCGGCTGACAGCACGGAAATCTCATCCCGGAAATCGTCCGGAATCCGGAGCGATCACCCACCGCAAAGACAATCGATGTGCGGGAACCCCGGAATGATAGTGGAGCGTGCGCGGTAGCGGCAAGGACAAAGCCGCCGCCAGCCCGCATTTCCAAGCGTCAATTGGTCGCAGCGATGGCATGAAATGGCGTCAATCCGCTGCGTGCCGTGTAATCAGCAACGTTTCCCAAGCTCGTGTCGCAGATCACAAGTCGATCGATTGCCAACTCGCCCTGTTGATGCGCGGGCGGCAGCAATCCTATTGCAAGTTCACAATCCTCCGTTCCTCCGTACTCCAGCGGATTGAATTCACGAGATTTTGTGGGACCAACCAAGGCGTGCGCGTATCGCTTGGCCGCGCGGCATCAGGTCACTACACTAAGCGGTCTCTGAAAAATTCATCGCGTCCATTCTCATCCGCAAGCCCCGCCGCGACACTGTTGATCGCGCGCCTGGCATCACCCGAGAGCCCACAAATCGTGAGCGATATCCTTTCTCCCGAATTGCCCGAGACGACCGATCCCGCGCGCGCGCGCATTACCGCTGCCTGGGCCAAGGATGAAACCGAGGCGGTGGTCGAGCTGCTCGCCGATGCCAGCATGTCGGCGATCGAGAGTGAACAAGTCCTCGCCTTGGCCACCGACCTGGTCTCGCGCATTCGCGCCAAGGCCGACGATCAGACCGCGGTCGAGTCGTTCATGCGCGAATACGATCTTTCGAGCGAGGAAGGCGTTCTGTTGATGTGCGTCGCCGAAGCGCTGTTGCGAGTTCCCGACGCGGAAACTGCTGACAAGCTGATCCGCGACAAGCTCGGCGAGGCGAACTGGAAGAAACACGTCGGTGCCAGTGAATCGCTGTTCGTCAACGCCTCGACCTGGGGCCTGATGCTGACTGGCGAGCTCGTTCAGCTCGCCGAGGAAACCCGTTCGAACTTCGTCGGAGCACTTCGCCGCCTGGTCGGTCGCGCGGGCGAGCCGGTGATTCGCCTTGCCGTACGCCAGGCGATGCGCATCATGGGCCACCAATTCGTCATGGGTCGCACATTGAAAGAGGCGCAGGATCGCGCATCAAGCAAGGCCAATTCGGTCTATCGCTATTCCTACGACATGCTCGGCGAAGCCGCGCTGACCCAGGCCGATGCTACGCGCTACATGCAGGCCTATCGCGATGCGATCGTCACGCTTGGCAAGCGCGGACCGTGGAAGAGCGTGCTCGATGCACCGTCGATCTCGGTCAAGCTTTCGGCGATTCATCCGCGTTATGACGTCGCCAATCGTGCCCGCGTGCATGCCGAGTTGATTCCGCGTGTGCTCGAACTCGCGCAGATGGCGATGGCTCGCGGCATCGGCATGACCGTCGATGCCGAAGAAGCCGATCGCCTCGAACTCTCGCTCGACATCATCGGCGCGGTTTTTATCGATCCTTCACTGGAAGGCTGGAACGGTTTCGGTCTCGCCGTACAGGCCTACCAGAAGCGTGCGCCGTTCGTGATCGACTGGCTTGCCGATGTCGCACGCAAGTCCGGTCGACGCTGGTGTGTGCGTCTGGTCAAGGGTGCGTATTGGGATTCCGAGGTCAAGCGCGCCCAGGAACTCGGCCTTAGCGGCTATCCGGTTTTCACGCGGAAATCCAACACCGATGTTTCTTATCTGGCCTGCGCCAAGCAGTTGCTCGAAGTCGGCGCCGAGCTGATCTACCCGCAGTTCGCCACGCACAACGCGCACACGATTGCTGCCGTCCATCATTACGCTCGCGGTCGTCCGTTTGAATACCAGCGCCTTCACGGCATGGGCGGTGATCTGTATGCCGAGGTCATCGGCAAAAAGAATCTCGATGTGCCGTGCCGCGTCTACGCGCCAGTCGGCAGTCATGAAGATTTGCTGCCCTACCTCGTGCGCCGCCTGCTCGAAAACGGCGCCAATACGAGTTTCGTCAATCGCATTGTCGATGAAGACGTACCGATCCGCGATCTCGTCGCCGATCCGTGCGAACAGGTTCGTCAGCTCGCCTCCAAACCACATCCCCGCATCCCCCAGCCGATCGCTTTGTTCGGCGAACAACGGAAGAATTCCATGGGCGTCAATCTAGCCAACGACAACGAACTGAAAGCCCTTGCCGACAGCGTCAACGCTGCGCGCAAGCCGTGGATCTCGGAGCCGCTGGTTCCGGGATCCAAAGTCAGTGGAGACGCTCGCGAAGTCACCGATCCGGCCGATCGTCGCCGCGTCATTGGCCACACGCGTGGCGCCGATGTCAGCGTTCTCGAAAAGGCATTGAGCAATGCCGTCGCGGCCCAAGATGGCTGGAACAACTTGCCTGCTGTGAGTCGCGCGAAGATCCTCGAACACACCGCCGACCTGCTTGAAGCACGTCGCGGTGAATTCATAGCGCTGTGCGTGCGCGAAGCCGGCAAAACGATGTCGGCAGCCATCGCCGAAGTGCGTGAAGCTGCCGATTTCCTGCGCTACTACGGTGCTATGGCACGCAAGCTGTTTGCGCATCCGGAAATCATGCCAGGCCCGACCGGCGAATCGAACGAGCTATTCCTGCACGGGCGTGGTGTATTTGTCTGCATCAGTCCGTGGAATTTTCCGCTGGCGATCTTCATGGGTCAGGTTGCTGCAGCGCTCGCCGCCGGCAACAGCGTGATTGCCAAACCTGCGGATCAAACCACCCTGGTCGGCTTTGCCGCGGTCAAGCTGCTGCACGAAGCGGGCGTGCCCGCCGAGGTTTTGCAGTTCGTCCCATGCAAAGGTTCAGTGCT